>JASLBO010000150.1 GCA_030146605.1 Sphingomonas sp.
GGGCTCGACGAGCATCCGGCGGCGCGGCAGCTGGTGGCGGCGACGCTGACCGCGGAGCTGTGCCGGAAACTCTATGCCGGCGATGTCCGCCAGTTTCACTTCTACACGCTCAACCGCGCGGAATTGAGCTACGCGATCTGCCATCTGCTCGGGCTGCGGCCGAAGATCGGCGCGGAGCTGGTAGCGGCTTGATCGATCCTCCCCGGAACGGGGAGGGGGACCGCGACGCGAAGCGGCGTGGTGGAGGGGGCCCTCCACCAGCGGAACGGCTAGAGGAGGGCCCCCTCCACCATGCTTCGCATGGTCCCCCTCCCCGTGCCGGGGAGGATCGAGGAAGTGATGATGACACCACGCGAGAAACTGCTGGCCGAGGCGCAAAAACGCATCCTGATCACCGACGGCGCGTTCGGGACCGAGATCCAGAACTGGAAGCTCGACGAGGCGGCCTATGCCGGCACGCTCGGGCTGAGCCACGACCAGAAGGGCAATAACGACATCCTCGCGCTGACCATGCCCGAGGTGCCCGCCTCGATCCACCGCGCCTATTTCGAGGCGGGGGCGGACATCGCCGAGACCAACACCTTCTCGGCCAACCGGATCAGCCAGGCCGATTACGGCGCCGAGCATCTGGTGCGCGAGATCAATGTCGAGAGCGCAAAGCTTGCCCGCAGCATCGCCGACGAGTTTCAGGCGAAGGACGGGCGGCCGCGGTTCGTGGCGGGCGCGCTGGGGCCGACCAACAAGACGCTGTCGCTCTCACCCGACGTAAACGATCCCGGCTATCGCGAGATCGATTTCGACTATCTCAAGGACGTGTATCGCGAGCAGATCGACGCCTTGGTCCAGGGCGGGGTGGACTTCATCCTGATCGAGACGGTGTTTGACACGCTCAATGCCAAGGCGGGGATCAAGGCCGCGATCGAGGCAGGCGAGGCGCTGGGGCGCGACTTGCCGATAATGATGTCGATGACGCTGACCGACCTGTCCGGGCGCAATCTCTCGGGGCACACCGTCGAGGCGTTCTGGCATGCGGTGCGGCATGCGAAGCCGCTGACGATCGGGCTCAATTGCTCGTTCGGCGCCGAGCAATTGCGGCCGCACGTCAAGACGCTGAGCGCTTTGTGCGATACGCTGATCATGGTCTACCCGAACGCCGGGCTGCCCAACGAGCTCGGCGCCTATGACGAGGCGCCGGCGACGACCGCGGGGCTGGTCAAGGAATGGGCCGATGCGGGGCAGGTCAACGTGCTCGGCGGCTGCTGCGGGTCGACTCCGGCGCATATCGCGGCGATCGCGGAAGCGGTGAAGGATCTGCCGCCGCGGGCGATCCCGACACCGGAAGTGCGGACGCGGCTCGCCGGGCTCGAGCCGTTCACGATGGCGGCCTAGCATCTAAAGCCCTCTCCCCGCCGGGGACAGGGTTGGGAGAGGGGCAGCGCGACGTCCTCTCCTCCAATGCCCCTCTCCCCGACCCTCTCCCCGGAGGGGAGAGGGAGTTTAGAATAATAACATCATGACCACTCCCTCCTCCACCAACTTCGTAAACATCGGCGAGCGCACCAACGTCACGGGTTCCGCCCGCTTCAAGAAACTGGTGATGGCGGGGGATTATGCCGCCGCGGTCGAAGTCGCGCTGCAGCAGGTCGAGGCTGGTGCACAGGTGCTCGACGTCAACATGGACGAGGGCCTGCTCGACGCGCACGAGGCGATGACCACTTTCCTCAAGCTGATCCAGGCCGAGCCCGATATCGCGCGGATCCCGGTGATGGTCGACAGTTCCAAATGGGACGTGATCGAGGCGGGGCTCAAATGCGTCTCGGGCAAGCCGATCGTCAATTCGATCAGCATGAAGGAAGGCGTCGACCAGTTCCTCGAGCACGCACGCAAATGCATGGCCTATGGCGCCGCGGTGGTCGTGATGGCGTTCGACGAAATCGGCCAGGCCGACACCAAGGAGCGCAAGGTCGAGATCTGCGCGCGCGCCTATGACCTGCTCGTCGGGATCGGCTTTCCGCCCGAGGACATCATCTTCGATCCCAACGTGTTCGCGGTCGCGACCGGGATCGAGGAGCACAATAATTACGGCGTCGACTTCATCGAGGCCTGCAAGGAGATCAAGGCGCGCTGCCCACACGTCCATATCTCGGGCGGGCTATCGAACCTGTCGTTCTCGTTCCGCGGCAACGAGGTGGTCCGCAAGGCGATGCACTCGGTGTTCCTCTACCATGCGATCCCCGCCGGGATGGACATGGCGATCGTCAACGCCGGCCAGCTCGACGTCTACGACCAGATCGAACCCGAGCTGCGCACCGCGTGCGAGGACGTCATCCTCAATCGCGACCCCGAGGCGGGCGACCGGCTGGTGGCGCTCGCCGAGAAGTTTCGCGGCACCGATGCGGTCGCCGAAAAGCAGGCGGCCGAGTGGCGCAGCTGGCCGGTCGCCAAGCGGCTCGAGCATGCTTTGGTCAAGGGGATCGATGCGTTCGTCGTCGAGGATACCGAGGAATGCCGCCTCGCCTTTGCGCGCCCGATCGAAGTGATCGAAGGCCCGCTGATGGACGGGATGAACGTGGTCGGGGACCTGTTCGGATCGGGCAAGATGTTCCTGCCGCAGGTCGTCAAGTCGGCGCGCGTGATGAAGAAGGCGGTCGCGCATCTGCTGCCTTATATCGAGGCCGCCAAGGAGCCCGGCGCCAAGGGCAAGGGCAAGATCATCATGGCGACCGTGAAAGGTGACGTCCACGATATCGGCAAGAACATCGTCGGGGTGGTGCTCCAGTGCAACGGCTTCGACGTGGTCGATCTCGGCGTGATGGTGCCCTGGTCGAAGATCATCGAGGCGGCGAACGAGAACGACGCCGATATGATCGGGCTTTCGGGGCTGATCACGCCGTCGCTCGACGAGATGGTCACCGTTGCCGAGGAAATGCAGCGGCTGCAGATGACGATGCCGCTGCTGATCGGCGGGGCGACGACGTCGCGGGTCCACACCGCGCTACGGATCGAGCCGGCCTATAAGGGGCCGGTGGTCCATGTGCTCGACGCCAGCCGCGCGGTGGGCGTGGCGACGACTCTGGTCTCCGAGACGATCCGCGACGATTATGTCGCCAAGATCGCGGCCGAATATGAGGCGGTGCGCGTTGCGCGCGCCGGCCGCGGGCAGAGCGAACTGGTGCCGATCGAAAAGGCGCGTGACAATGCGTTCGAGGCGGACATGGCGCTGAAGCCGGGCAAGCCGCGGATGCCGGGGGTGCACGAGTTCCTCGACTGGGACCTCACGGATCTGCGCAAATATATCGACTGGACGCCGTTCTTCCGCGCCTGGGAGCTGGCGGGCAATTATCCCGCGATCCTCGAGGACAAGGTCGTTGGCGAGAGCGCGACGTCGCTGTTCGCCGATGCGCAGGCGATGCTCGACAAGATCATCGCCGAGAAGTGGCTGACCGCGCGCGGCGTTGCGGGCCTGTGGCCATGCCGGCGGCAGGGCGACGACATCATCGTCCATGTCGAGGACGAAGTGCATTACACGCTGCCGATGCTGCGCCAGCAGATCGCCAAGCGCGAAGGCCGCGCCAATATGTGCCTCGCCGACTTCATTGATCATGATGGCGACTGGATCGGCGGATTTGCGGTGGGCCTCCACGGCATCGAGCCGCATCTCGCGCGCTTCAAGAATGCGATCGACGATTATTCGGACATCCTGCTCAAGGCGCTGTCCGATCGGCTGGCCGAGGCGTTCGCCGAGCGGCTGCACTTGTTCGTGCGGACCTCGCTCTGGGGCTATGCCGAGGGCGAACAATTGACCAACGAGGCGCTGATCAAGGAGCAGTATCGCGGCATCCGCCCGGCGCCCGGCTATCCGGCCTGCCCCGAGCACAGCCTCAAGCCGATATTGTTCAAGATGCTCGACGCGCACAGGCGCACCGGCATTTCGCTCACCGAGAGCTTCGCGATGCTGCCGACCTCGGCGGTGTCCGGATTCTATTTCGGCCACCCGCAGGCCGAATATTTCGGCGTCGCGCGGATCGGGCAGGACCAGCTCACGGAATATGCGACGCGGCGGGGCATTTCGCTGGAACTGGCGACGCGGTACCTGCGGCCTAACCTCGACTGACGCGGGGACCCGGCCAGCGGTCGCGCGGGTTCGGCGCCTCGACGGTCATGTTCGCGCCTTCGGTCGCGCGTACCGGGATCGCGGTGAGGTCCACATCGTGCAGGCAGCGGGCGTTGACGCCGAAATGGTCGGGCGCGGCGCGCTTGCGATGGAAGACGTAGATGCCGCAGCGGCTGCAGAAACAGTGGCGCGCACGGCGGGTGTTCCATTGGTAGAGGGTGAGCAAGTCCTTACCCGAAGTCACTTCGAGCGCCGCCTCCGGAACCTTCGTCATCAGCGCCCCGCGCATCTCGCAAAGCGAACAATCGCAGGTGGTGAGTTCGTCGATCTGCCAGTCGAGCTGAAAGCGGACCTCGCCGCAATGGCACGAGCCGTGAATCATTCCGCTCTCCTTCCGGAGGCGCGAATACCGGGTCGATCTGCCGGCGCCAAGCCGCAGTCGAATTGGCGCCGACGACGCGATCAGCTGGTGGTGTAGCTGCCCTTGGTCCAGCCACTGCCGGGATCGTAGCACCATTCGGTCGTCAAATCGTCGGCCGTGGCGTAGACGCGGATGTGGGCGCCGTCGGATTCAATCCAGCTCGTCGCCGACACCGCGCCGCCGGGCATGCTGAAGCCGGTAGCCCAGCCGTGGCCGTCGAAGCAGCGTTCGGTAATGGTGTAGCCATCGGTCGAATAGACGCGGATATGGACGCCGCCGGAAGGGTCGAGCCAGCTTATTGCTGCAGTACCGATCGGAAAATTCGGATTGTCACCAGCCATTTAACTATCCCCCGTCTTGTGCCGGCGAGACGCGGTCGCGAATCGCCGCACACAACGTCTCATAGTTTCGGCGCCAGAACAAAGTCCGGCCTTGTGGAAATGGGCATCGGCTGATCCCCCCATATGAGAATATGCAGTTACGTCCCCGGGCATGCTGCAGATGCGAAAGACTTGGGTCCGGGCGCTGCAAGTGCTAGGGGCGCGCGCATCATGCTCAACCTGACCGACATCACGGTGCGCCTCGGCGGGCGCACGATCCTCGACAATGCCACCGCCAAGCTGCCCCCGCGCGGGCGGATCGGGCTGATCGGCCGCAACGGCGCCGGCAAGACGACGCTGGTCAAGGTGGTCGCGTCGCAGCTCGAGCCCGACACCGGCAGCGTCGACATGCCGCGCGGCGCCAAGCTCGGCTATATCGCGCAGGAAGCGCCGCATGGCGATGCGACTCCGTTCGAGACGGTGCTCGCGGCCGACCTCGAGCGCGCCGCCTTGCTCCACGAGAGCGAGACCAGCCACGATCCCGATCGGCTGGGCGAGGTGCACGAGCGGCTGATGGCGATCGACGCCTACACTGCGCCGAGCCGCGCGGCGCAGATCCTCGTCGGGCTCGGTTTCGACGAAGAGATGCAGCACGCGCCGCTCGACAGCTTTTCGGGCGGGTGGAAGATGCGCGTGGCGCTGGCGAGCCTGCTCTTCTCGCAGCCCGACATGCTGCTGCTCGACGAGCCCTCGAACCATCTCGATCTCGAAGCGGTGCTGTGGCTCGAGGATTTCCTGAAAAGCTACCCGGCGACGATCCTGCTGGTCAGCCACGAGCGCGACTTCCTCAACAATGTCGTCGATCACATCCTGCATCTGGATCGCGGGAAATTGACGCTCTATCCGGGCGGTTATGACGCGTTCGAGCGCCAGCGGGCCGAGCGGCAGGCGCAGATCGCCTCGGCGCGCGCCAAGCAGCAGGCGCAGCGCGAGCACCTGCAGGAATATATCGCCAAGAACTCGGCCCGTGCCTCCACCGCCAAGCAGGCGCAGAGCCGGCAAAAGGCATTGGCCAAGATGCAGCCGATCGCCGAATTGCTCGACGATCCGACGCTGAGCTTCGACTTCCCCAATCCCGACGAACTGCGCCCGCCGCTGATCACGCTCGATCTGGCGACGGTGGGCTACGGCGAGACGCCGATCCTCAAACGGCTCAACCTGCGGATCGACCCCGACGACCGGATCGCGCTACTGGGGCGCAACGGCAATGGCAAGACGACGCTGGCGCGGCTGCTCGCGGCGCAATTGACGCCGATGGAAGGCGCGATGAACGCCAGCGGCAAGATGCGGGTGGGCTATTTTACGCAGTATCAGGTCGAGGAGCTCGAACGCAGCGAGACGCCGCTCCAGCACATGACCGTGCTGATGAAGGGCGCAAGCCAGAGCGCGGTGCGCGGGCAGCTCGGGAGGTTCGGCTTTTCGGGGCAGAAGGCGACCACCGAGGTCGGCAAGCTCTCGGGCGGCGAGCGCGCGCGGCTGGCGCTGGCGCTGATCACCCGCGACGCGCCGCACATGCTGATCCTCGACGAGCCGACAAACCACCTGGATGTCGACGCGCGCGAGGCGCTGATCCAGGCGCTCAACGACTATACCGGCACGGTGGTGCTGGTCAGCCACGACCGCCACATGCTCGAGATGACCGCCGACCGGCTGGTGCTGGTCGATCAGGGGACGGCGAAGGAATTCGACGGGTCGCTCGACGATTACATCGCCTTCGTGCTGTCGAAGGAGGGTGCCGGCCCCAAGCTCTCCAAGGCGGACAAGAAGGAAGCGCGCCGCCTCGCCGCCGAGGCCCGCGAGAAGGGCACCGAGCTGCGCAAGGCCGCCAAGACCGCCGAGGCCGAACTGGCGAGGCTCACCGAGCAGCGCAGCGCCGTGGAGCGCGCGATGTTCGACCCGGCGACCGCCGAGGCCGGGCTGACCAAGCTCAGCATGACCGAGCTGATGAAGCGCCGCGCCGAGCTGAGTGACAAGATCGACGCGGCCGAGGCGGCGTGGATGACGGCGAGCGAGGCGCTGGAAGGGCTGGCGGCGTAGGCCGCGGCACCGGATAGGGGCTTTTCAATCCTCCCTTTGGCGGGGGAGGGTCATGCGGTCCGCCCCTACCTAAGCTGGCTGTCCTTGCTGCCGCGGCGGTTGATGCCGGCGGTGCGGGTGCCTGCGTCGCGGCCCGACTGGCAAGGGACACAGGTGCGCGTGCCGGGAAGCGCGCGGCGGCGCGCCTCGGGGATGTCGTCGCCGCACAGCGCGCAATGGGCCGCGCTCTCGCCCGAGGGCATGCGCGCGCGTGCCGCCATCACTGCGTCGGCGACGGTGTCGTCGATCTGATCCTGTACGGCGCCGTCCTGCGCCCAACCATTTGCCATGACCCGACTATCCTCTTCACTTCACATCTGAATAGCTGGCGGGCGCGGCGGTTCCAACGCTATGCTTGCGGCGCGGCGGGCGCGCGCTACACCGTCGACAAGACAAAGGGGGAGCGAAATGGCCGTGGCAGGGGAACCGAGCGCGAAGGAAATGCGGCTGGTGATCAGCGCTTCGTCGCTGGGCACCGTGTTCGAATGGTATGATTTCTTCATTTACGGGACGCTGGCCGCATCGGGGATCATCGGCCGCGCGTTCTTCCCGGCCGGCAACGAAGTGCTCCAGACCCTGCTCGCCTGGGCCGGCTTCGCGGTGGGCTTCGGCTTCCGGCCGCTCGGCGCCGTGCTGTTCGGCTATCTCGGCGACAAGCTCGGGCGCAAATACACCTTCCTCGTCACGATCACGCTGATGGGGGTGGCGACCGCGGGCGTGGGGCTGGTGCCGAGCTATGCCGCGATCGGGATGGCCGCGCCGGTGCTGATCATCCTGCTGCGCATCGCGCAGGGGCTGGCGCTCGGCGGCGAATATGGCGGCGCGGCGATCTATGTCGCCGAACATTCGCCTGCCGGTCGCTCGGGTTTCCACACCAGCTTCATCCAGGCGAGCGTGGTCGGCGGGTTCATCCTCAGCCTCGCCGTGGTGCTGATGTTCAAGGCGATGGTGTCCGATGCCGACTGGACCGCGTGGGGCTGGCGGATGCCGTTCCTGTTCTCGATCCTGCTGCTCGCAGTATCGCTGTGGATGCGCCTCAAGCTGTCGGAGAGCCCGGTCTTCAAGGCGATGAAGGAGGCGGGCGAGACCACCGC
>JASLBO010000152.1 GCA_030146605.1 Sphingomonas sp.
TCCATCTCGACCTTCGCCGGCACCCGGCCGCCCGAGAGGCGGCTGACTTCCTCGAGCCGGGCGAGCTGCGCGCGCGATTCGGCGACCGTCGCCTGCGCCTGCGCCACCTGCGCCTGCTGGGCATTGAGCTGGGCCCTGCCCTGGGTGATCTCGTCGTCGAGCTGCGAGGTGTCGAGCACCGCGAGCGGCTGGCCTTTCACCACGCGGTCGTTGACGTCGACGGTAACGGTCTCGACCAACCCTGAAAGCTCCGAACCAACCTGGACCTGGTTGGTCGGCGCGAGCTTGCCGGTCGCGGAGACGGTGACGGTCAAATTGCCGCGCGCGGCCTCCTCGGTCGAATACTGAGTCGCCGCCGCGCCGCCGAAGAAGAAGCGTGAGAGCAGCAGCACGGCTAGCAACACCACGACGCCGACGATGATCCACTTGAGCCAGCGCCGCCACCAGGGGCGGGCCGGCGTGCCGAGGAACGCGTCGAGATTCTGGTTCGGATCAGTCGCCATTCGCGGAGCCGCCTGTGGTCGATGGGGCCCGCGCCGGGGCCGTGGGAGTGACGCTACTGTCCCAGCCGCCGCCGAGCGACAGATAGAGCTGGATCAGCGCGGTCGATTGATCGGATTGTGCGCTCACCAGCCCGTTGCGCGCCGAGAGCAACTGGCTTTCGGCCTGGTTGAGCGTGGTGAAATCGGACAGGCCGGAGCGATATTGCATCCGCGCGAGGACTGCCTGATTGTTCGCTGCTTCCAGCGCGATGCGGAACTCGGCCTCGCGGCGCTGCGCCGCCTGCAGCGCGACCACCGAATTCTCGATGTCCTCGAGGCTGGTGAGCACGGTCTGCTTGTACGAAAGGAATGCGCCCTCCGCCGCAGCCTGCGCCGAACGGACCTGGCTGCGCGTGCGGCCCGCGTCGAAGATGGTCTGGGCGATGCTGGAGAAGAGCCGTCCGGTGATCACGTCGAAGATCGAGCTGAGCGCGTTGCTGCCCACATCGATGCTGCCGCCGATCCCGAGGGCCGGGTAAAGCTGCGCCTCGGCCACGCCGACCTGCGCGGTCGCCGAAGCGAGATTGCGTTCAGCGGCGCGGATGTCGGGGCGCTGTCGCAGCGCCTCGGCGGGAATGCCGGCGGCGACTTGCGCCGGGCCGCGCGGGATCGGCTTCACCGCTTCGAGTTCGGACTTGAGCGCGCCGGGCGCCTGGCCGGTGAGCACGCCGAGCCGCGAGACGAAGCCGTTGTAATTGGTCTCGAGGGTGGGGATCGTTGCCGCGGTCTGCGCCCGCTGGGCCCGCGCCTGCTCCTGGTCGATCGTCGAGACGAGTCCCGCTTGTACGCGCCACTGGGCGATCTGCAGATTGTCGTCCTGCAGCGCGAGCGATTCGCGTGCATTGGTGAGCTGTGCCTGCGCGGCGCGGGCGAGGACGTAATTGCGCGCGGTCTCCGCCTCGATCGAGATCAAAACGGTCGCATAGTCGAAGCCCGCCGCCTCATAGCCGGCACGGGCGGACTCGACCCCGCGCCGGACGCCGCCGAACAGATCGACCTGATAGCTGGCATCGGCGCCCAGCGAGAAGCTGTTGCGCCCGCCGGTCGAGAAGGATGTGACGCTGCCGTCGGGAAGCGTGGTCGTCGTCGTCCCGCCGCGAAGTGATTCGCTGCGCGAGGCGCCGCCCGAAGCGCTGATGCTGGGGAACAGAGAGGCGCGCTGCTGGACCAGAGATTCGCGTGCCTGGCGCAGCCGGGTCACGGCTTGTGCGATGTCGAGGTTGGTCGCCTGCGCGCGCTGGACGAGCGAGGCGAGCTGCGGATCGTCGAACTTTTCCCACCAGCGCGTCAGATCCTCGCGGGCGCGCTGGTCGGCGGCGACCGAATAGCTGTCGGGCACGCCGAGTTCGGGTGCGGTGCGCGGACGATAGTCCGGCCCCGCCGCGCAGGCGGCGAGCGGCAATGCGAGAATGAGCGTCAGGGTAATCGGGCGTATGGCCATGCCGGGCAAGATGGTCGGCGGAGGCGATCGGTTCCACCAAAAATATGTCGCAGTTTGTCGCAGCGCCCGAGAAACCACGGCTCGGAGCGGCGCCGTAACGGATTCTGCCGCTTGCGCGCGGGCCTCGGTTGGGGACATGGAGCACCGACAATAGGAGCGGATTTACCATGAGCGACAGCCTGTACCCCGTGTCCGAGGAATGGTCGCGCCGCGCGCGGGTCGACGCCGCCGGGTATGAGAAATTGTACGGCCGCAGCATCGCCGATCCAGGCAGCTTCTGGCTCGAACAGGCGAAGCGGCTCGACTGGATCCGCCGCCCGGAACTCGCCGGCGACTGGTCGTTCGACGAAGAGGATTTCCACATCAGCTGGTTTGCCGACGGCAAGCTCAATGTCGCGGCGAATTGCGTCGACCGGCATCTGGCGAGCCGCGGCGACGCAGTGGCGATCGTCTGGGAGCCCGACGATCCCGCTGAGGATCCGCGGCGCTACACCTACCGCCAGCTCCACGAAGAAGTCTGCCGCTTCGCCAACGTGCTCAAGGCCGAGGGCGTACGCAAGGGCGACCGCGTCACCCTCTACATGCCGATGATTCCCGAGGCGGCGTTCGCACTGCTCGCCTGCGCGCGGATCGGCGCGGTGCACTCGGTGGTGTTCGGTGGCTTCTCGCCCGAAGCCCTCGCAGGACGCATCACCGATTGCGACAGCAAGGTCGTCATCACTGCCGACGAGGGTCGCCGCGGCGGCAAGCGCGTGCCGCTCAAGGCCAATGTCGACGCAGCGGCGGCGCACGCACGGGCGATGGAGAAGGTCATCGTCGTCCAGGCGACCGGCGGCGACGTGGCGATGCAGCCGGGCCGCGACGTCTGGTATCACGAGGCGGCGGCGAAGGTTTCGGCAGAGTGCCCGGCCGAGCCGATGGGTGCGGAGGATCCCTTGTTCATCCTCTATACGTCGGGCTCGACCGGCAAGCCCAAGGGGGTGCTCCACAGCAGCGCCGGCTATCTGCTCTGGGCGAGCTACACCCACGAGCTGGTGTTCGATTATCGCCCGGGGCAGGTCTATTGGTGCGCAGCCGATATCGGCTGGGTCACCGGGCACAGCTATATCGTCTATGGCCCGCTGGCGAACGGCGGGACCACCCTGATGTTCGAAGGCATTCCCAACTGGCCCGACGCCTCGCGCATCTGGCAGGTCGTGGACCGCCACCAGGTCGAGATCCTCTATACCGCGCCGACGGCGTTGCGCGCGCTGATGCGCGAGGGCGACGACTATGTGACCAAAACTTCGCGCCGGTCACTGACGCTGCTCGGCACAGTGGGCGAGCCGATCAACCCGGAGGCGTGGCGCTGGTATCACGAGGTGGTCGGCGAAGGGCGCTGCCCGATCGTCGACACCTGGTGGCAGACCGAGACCGGCGGCCAAATGATCACCCCCCTTCCCGGTGCGACTGCGCTCAAGCCGGGATCGGCGACTTTACCGCTGCCGGGAGTCGATCCGCAGATCGTCGATGCCGAGGGCAATGTCCTGCACGGCGCGACCGAAGGCAATCTGTGCATCGCGCGCAGCTGGCCCGGCCAGATGCGCACCGTCTGGGGCGATCACGCGCGCTTCTTCCAGACCTATTTCACGACCTATCCCGGCAAATATTTCACCGGCGACGGCTGCCGGCGCGACGCCGACGGCTATTACTGGATCACCGGCCGGGTCGACGACGTGATCAACGTCTCGGGCCACCGGATGGGCACCGCCGAGGTCGAGAGCGCGCTGGTGCTGCACCCCAAGGTCGCCGAGGCCGCGGTGGTCGGCATGCCGCACGAGATCAAGGGGCAGGGCATCTATGCCTATGTCACGCTCAATGCCGGCGAGACCCCGTCCGAGGAATTGCGCGGCGCGCTGCGCAATTGGGTAAGGCAGGAGATCGGTCCGATCGCGACCCCCGACGCGCTCCAGTTCGCGCCGGGGCTGCCCAAGACGCGCTCGGGCAAGATCATGCGGCGGATTCTGCGGAAAATCGCGGAAGGCGACGTGTCGTCGCTGGGCGATACGAGCACCCTTGCCGACCCAACGGTGGTCGACGATCTGGTGGCGAACCGGGTGGGGTGATCGGAACTCCCCTCCTCAAAGGAACCGGAAAGAGGCTCGCTTCGCTCGCACCCAGCCCTGACCCCTCCCTTTCAGGGAGGGGAATCGTCGGACCTGCCGCGCAATTGCCCGTTGCACCCGCCACAACCCGGCGATACACTTCCATAATACACCGATTACGGGGGGATTATCCAATGAAGATCAAGGCTTTGGCGCGTCTGGCGGCAGGCGTGGCGCTGGTGGTGATGACCGCGCCTGCGTTCACCCAATCCACGCCGGGGAGCGCGAAATATGGCAGCTTCGGCGTCGACCTGACCGCGCAGAAGACGAGCGTCAAGCCGGGCGACGATTTCTGGACCTTCGCCAATGGCGGCTGGAACGAGCGCACCGAGATCGCCGCCGATCGTGCTTCCGCAGGCTTCGGCACCCAGCTTTCGATCGAAGCCGAAGCGAATGTCCGGGCGATCCTCGACGACATGGCGAAAAACCCTGCCACTTATGGCGCCTCGGGCAGGCAGGTCGGCGATTTCTACGCGACATGGATGGATGCGGCCGGAACCGAAGCGCGCGGGACTGCGCCGCTCAAGCCCTATCTCGGCAGGATCGCCGCGGTGAACGACCTTGCCGGGCTGCAGACGCTCTTCGCCAGCGTCGGCTATGCCTCGCCGGTCGAGCTCGGCGTCATCCCCGATCTCGCCGATCCGACGCGCTACACCGCGGTGGCCGGTCAGGGCGGTCTCGGCATGCCGCGCGATTATTATCTGCTCGAGGGCGAGAAATACGACGCATTCCGCAAGGCTTACCGGGCCTATGTCCAGAAAATCCAGGAGCTGGCCGGCCTTCCCGATGCCAGCGCCAAGACCGATGCGATCTTCGCGCTGGAGACCGCGATGGCCAAGCAGCAATGGTCGCCCGAGCAGAGCCGCGACATCGCCAAGCTCAACGATCCGCAGCCGCTCGCCGGGCTCGAAGCCAAGGCGCCCGAGTTCGACTGGGCGCTGATGCTCAAGACCGCCGGGCTCGCTTCGTCGCCGACGGTGCTGATGACCCAGAACACCGCGATCACCGCGATGGGCAAGATCCTGGTCGCGACTCCGCTCCAGACGTGGAGGGACTATCTGGCCTATCGCTTCGTCAGCGATCATGCGCAGTTCCTGCCGAAGGCGTTCGACGACGCGCGATTCGGCTTCTATTCGACGACGCTGAACGGCGTGCAGGTGCAGCGCGATCGCTGGAAGCGCGGCGTGCAGCTCACCAACGGTGCGCTCGGCGAAGCGGTCGGCGCGATCTATGTGGCGAAATACTTCCCGCCCGCGGCCAAGGCGCAGATGGGCGAACTGATCGAGAATCTGCGCGCCGCCTATCAGGAGCGGATCACCGGCTCGACCTGGATGGACGACGCCACCCGCAAGGCGGCACTCGCCAAGCTCGCAGCGTTCGAGCCGCGCATCGGGCATCCCGACAAATATATCGATTATTCGCCGCTGCAGGTTCAGCGCGGCGATCTGCTCGGCAATGCGATCCGTTCGGGCGAATTCCAGCACCAGCTCGAGCTTCAGCGTTTCCCCAAGCCGGTCGATCGCTCGCTGTGGAACATGACCCCGCAGACGGTGAACGCCTATTACAGCCCGCTGGCGAACCAGATCACCTTCCCGGCCGCGATCCTCCAGCCGCCTTATTTCGATCCCAACGCCGACGCGGCGGTGAATTATGGCGCGATCGGCGCGATCATCGGCCACGAAATGGGCCATGGTTTCGACGACCAGGGCAGCATGTTCGGCCCCACCGGCAAGTTCGAGAATTGGTGGACCGACACCGCCAAGAAGGGCTTCAAGGACCGCACAGCCGCGCTCGCCGCGCAGTATAATGCGTTCGAGCCGATCCCCGGCACCAAGATCAACGGCGCGCTGACTCTCGGCGAAAATATCGGCGATCTCGGCGGGGTCGAGGCAGCCTATGCGGCGTATCAGAAATACCAGGCCAAGCACGGCAAGGCGAAGGTGATCGGCGGGCTGACCGGCGACCAGCGCTTCTTCCTCGCTTATGCCCAGGCGTGGCAGGCCAAGCTGCGCGAGGGCGCGCAGCGCCAGCAGCTGCTCACCGACCCGCATTCGCCGGCGGTGTTCCGGGTCAACGGCATCGTCCGCAACGTCGACGCCTGGTACAAGGCATTCGACCTCAAGCCCGGCGACGCGCTCTATCTGCCGCCCGAGCAGCGCGTCCACATCTGGTAAGCGCTGCACCACCCAATCAGGATCGCCCCGGCAGCAATGTCGGGGCGTTCTTTTTGCACAGTTGCGATTTGTGCAACTAACGTCCGGAAACATTGCATTTGCGGGAAACCCCGCCGCGACCCAGATGCGTCCTATGCTGCATTGCAGCAGAGACTTTCATAAGGGTTGTCCGATGTTTTCCTTGATCGCGCTTTATCTCTCGCACCGCCGCAATGGTGCGCAGGCTGGCTGAGCGAGCCTTCCAGTTCTACCGAAAAGGGGGAGCGGTGACGCTCCCCCTTTTCGTATCCGGGGCGGGCTTTCACATGCTTCAGTTCCCCTGCGAAAGCAGGGGCCCAGAGCCCAGAGCGCACCGCTTGTGACTCTGTACCCCTGCTTCGCAGGGGAGCGAAACAGCTGATGAAGACCCTAACCCCCAGCCGTCCGCGCAAAGTGCGGCACTTCCGGGTTGGAGCGGATCCACGACAGCCGCTCCCCGGTCCAGATTTCCTTCTCGGGCGGGAATGCCTCCGGATCGTCGAGCGTCGCCGTGGTCACGTCGAACAGCCCCGGCCGGGTGGCGCGGCGATACGTGAGGGTGGAGCCGCACCGGCCGCAAAAGCCCCATTCCACTCCCGGCGACGATTCGTAGACCGCCGTCTCGCCGGCGACGATCTCCACCTTGTCCTCCGCGAAGATCGCCCAGGCGAGCGTCGGCCCGCCGGTGATGCGGCGGCAGTCGCCGCAATGGCAGTGGGTGGTCGCGGCGGGCTCGCCGGCGACGCGGTAGCGCACCGCGCCGCAATGGCAGCCGCCTTCGGCGATCGCGGCCATCTATGTGACTCCGTGCATCCACTTCTTCAGCGGCCAGCTGAGCAGCAGCAGGAGCACGCCGAGCCCGATCGCCCAATAAGAGATCAGCGTGAACATATCGAGATAGGTGTTGAGGCTGACCTTGAGGTTGGTCACCTGCCCGCCGACGGTATCGACGCTGGCGACCTGGGCGATCATTCCGGCAAAGAACTGCGCCACCGAGATCGACAGGAACCACACGCCCATCATCAGCCCGACCACGCGGGCGATCGACAGCTTGGTGATCATGCTGAGGCCGACCGGGGAAATGCAGAGCTCGGCGAAGCTGTGGATGAAATAGAGACCCGCGAGCCACCAGATACCCACCTGGAAGTCGGGGCCGGCGAACCGAGCGCCCCAGACCAGCAGCAGGAAGCCGCCGGCGACGCCGATCAGCGCGATGCCGAACTTGACCGGGATCGAGGGCTCTAGCCCGCGTCTGGCGAGGCGGGTCCACAACATGCTCATGAACGGCGCGAGCAGGATGATGAAGGCGGCGTTGAAGAACTGGGTCTGCGGCGCGGTGATGCTGAACAGCCCGAACACCGACAGATCGGTGTTGCGATCGGCGAACAGCGTAAGCGACGAGCCCGCCTGCTCGAACAGGGTCCAGAACACCACGTTGAAGACGATCAGCGTCATCGCCGCCAGCATCATCTGGAATTCCTGGCGATTGCCCGACACGAACGACCAGATCAGGATGCCCGGCACCGAGAGCAGGAAGGTGCCGAACAGGAACTTGCCCATCAGCGGCAGCGACGCGACATAGCCGATGATCCCCGATCCGGCCGCCGGCTCGACCGAGTTCATCAGATTGACGTAGAGGAAGTAGAAAATCGGGACGATGCACAGCGCGCCGGCATAGATGAACCATTGCTGCCGCTCGATCGCGGGACGCGCCGGTGGCTCGCCATAGCCGGCGAGCGTGTTGCCGTTGAACTGGATCAGCGCCCACGAGACCATCATGCCGATCGCGGCGAGGCCGAAGCCCGCCCACCAGCCGAGCACCACCGCGAGCAGCGGGCACAGGATCTGCGAGAAGAACGATCCGATGTTGATGCCCATGTAGAAGATCGTGAAGCCGGCATCGCGTCGTCGGTCGCCGACCGCATAGAGCTCGCCGACCATCGTCGAGATATTGGGCTTGAAGAAGCCGTTGCCGGTCGACACCATCGACAGGCCGATCAGCATGACCATGACGTAGAAGGGGCTGCGATCGGCGTCGGATTCGAAGCTGCCCCTGGCGACCGTGCGCACCGATGCGCCGTTCTCGATCAGGTCGACCGAGCCGTCGTCATTGCCCTTGATCTCGAGTTTCCGCGCGCCGTCGACGACGTAGCGGACCTCGCGATCCCCGGCCTTTTCGATCGAGACTTCGTAGCGCTGGCCGTCGATCGCGGCGTGCGGCTGCGCGGTGGGGCCGCCGAAGCACAGGATCAGATAGCCCAGCGACATCACGATCGCGCCGAACTTGACCGCGCGCTTCGACCCGAGAAACTGATCGGCAAGATAGCCGCCAATCAAGGGCGTCAGATAGACCAGGGCGGTGAACCCGCCATAGATGCCCGTCGCTTGCCGATCGCCGAACATGAAATGCTGAGTGAGATAGAGCGTGAGCAGCGCGCGCATGCCGTAGAAGCCGAAGCGCTCCCACATTTCGGTAGTGAACATCCGTGCGAGCTGGCGCGGATGGCCGAACCACGTCTTTTCCGCGGCGGGATTGACGTGGCTGATATCGGGTTCTGCCGGGCTGTCGGCGGTGGGGGTTTCGACCATGCGGGAGTGGACCTTATTATAGTTCGGTTTCCGGGGCTTGGCCCGGCGCATGGGTGGCCAGACTAAAGCGAACGGCGCGGGTGTAAAGCGGCCACCCTTGCCGTCATCCCGGCGGAAGCCGGGATCGCGTGCGTATTGCGCCGCCGCCTGAGATCCCGGCTTTCGCCGGGATGACAATATTGGATCACTCCGTCAGCGAAACCGCGGTTGGCGCGGGGGGGATCGGTGCCTAGATGCGCGCCATGTTCAACGATCGCGCCACGCCGCTCACCCTTCTGCAAACCCGCCGTTCCGGCAAGCCGCGCGACATGGTCGCGCCGGGGCCTGGCCCGGAACAGCTGCACCAGATGATCGCGATTGCGGCGCGAACCCCCGATCACGGCAAGCTCGCGCCGTGGCGGTTCGTGATCGTGCCCGATGAAGCGCGGCCCGCTCTCGCGCTAAAGCTCGTCGAGATCCAGCGTGCGGAAAAACCCGATTGCACTGCGCGCGACGAAGAGGCGACCGCGCAGTTCGCGACGCAAGCGCCGGCGCTGGTCGTGGTGCTCTCGGCGCCGGTGCCGGGGCACAAGGTGCCGCTGTGGGAGCAGCAATTGTCTGCCGGGGCCGCATGCATGAACCTGCTCCATGCGGCGCATGCCGCGGGGTTCGTCGGCGGCTGGTTGACGGGGTGGCCGGCTTATTCGGACCGTGTGCGCGACCTGTTCGGCGCGGCGCCGCAGCGGATCGCGGGGTTTGTTTTCATCGGAACACCGGGGCGCGATCTGGAGGAGCGGCCGCGCGGCGAACTGTCCGAAATCGTACACCAGTGGAATCCCGGTACTGGACCGGATCGCCAATTGGTGTATTAAGGCAGCATGACAGCGCTCGAGCACGAAGACTCACCCGTTTACCTCAAGCTGCGCGCCACCATCGCCGCGGCGATCCTGCGCGGCGAATATCGCGCCGGCGACCAGCTCCCCTCGGTGCGGGCGCTCGCTGCCGAGCATGGCGCCAATCCGCTGACCGTCGCCAAGGCGTATCAGAGCTTCCAGGACGACGATTATGTCGAGGTCCGTCGCGGCGTCGGCATGTTCGTGCTGCCGGGTGCGGTCGAGCGTCTGCGCATCGCCGAGCGCGAGCGTTTCCTGAGCGGTCACTGGCCGCGGGTGCGCGATCACATCGCGTTGCTCGGCCTCGATGTCCGCGAGTTGCTCGAGAACGAGACGGCTTGAGCCGGCCATCTCCGCGCTTTCGCGGGGGTGACGGTCGGTTGGTCAGCCCGCTTTCACGCTGGGCGTATTCACTCCCATCGACTGCAGATATTTCCGGACGTTGCGGGCCGCCTGGCGCAGGCGCTGCTCGTTCTCGACCATCGCGATGCGGACGAACCCCTCGCCATTTTCGCCGTAACCGACGCCCGGCGCGACTGCGACCTTGGCGTGGCTGAGCAATTGCTTCGAGAATTCGAGGGAGCCGAGATGCGCCAGCGCCGGGGGCAGCGGCGCCCAGGCGAACATCGACGCGCGCGGGGAGGGGATGTCCCAGCCGGCGCGGCCGAAGCTCTCGACCAGCACGTCGCGGCGCTTGTGATAGAGCTGGCGGTTCTTCTCGACGATGTCCTGCGGGCCGTTGAGCGCGGCGCAGGCAGCGGCCTGAACCGGCGTGAACGCGCCGTAGTCGAGATAGGATTTGACCCGGGTCATCGCGGCGATCAACTGCTCGTTGCCCACTGCGAAGCCGATCCGCCAGCCGGCCATCGAATAGGTCTTGGAGAGCGAGGTGAACTCGACCGCGACGTCCTTGGCGCCCTTGACCTGCAGGATCGAGACGGTCGGGTTGCCGTCGTAGTAAAGCTCGGAATACGCCAGGTCGGAGATGATCCACACCTTGTTCTCGCGTGCCCAGGCGACGAGCCGCTCGTAGAATGCGAGATCGACGGTCTCGGCGGTCGGGTTGGACGGATAGTTGACCACGAGGATCGACGGGCGCGGCACGGTGAAGTTCATCGCCCGCTCGAGGCTCTCGAAATAATGCTCGTCGGGCGTGGTCGGCACCGCGCGGATCGTCGCACCGGCGATGATGAAGCCGAACGTGTGGATCGGGTAGGACGGATTGGGGGCGAGGATCACGTCGCCGGGCGCGGTGATCGCCGTGGCGAGGCTGGCGAGACCTTCCTTCGATCCCATGGTCACGACGACTTCGCTCTCGGGGTCGATCTCGACGCCGAAGCGGCGGCCGTAATAATTGGCCTGGGCGCGGCGCAGGCCGGGAATTCCCTTCGACTGCGAATAGCCGTGGGCGTCGGGCTTGCGCGCGACTTCGCAAAGCTTCTCGATGACATGGTCGGGCGGCGGCAGGTCGGGATTGCCCATGCCGAGATCGATGATGTCCTCGCCCGCCGCCCGCGCCGCTGCCCGCATGCCGTTGACTTCGGCGATGACATAGGGCGGCAGCCGCTTGATGCGGTAGAACTCTTCGGACATTTCCACTTCTCTCTCGGTTTTGGCGCTGCATTGCGCCGTGGAGCGTTCCTACGCCATTCCTGCGTGTCCGGGAATGACGACTTGGCTTGTCGGCGCTAAAGCGGCGGGACTCGCCGCTGGAGAGCAACGCATGGCCGATACCCCGACTCCGACGCCCAGCCTGGAAGACCTGCAGCACTGGACCTGGGTGCTCGGCAAGGCCCAGCAGATGATGCTCGAGCATGGCCTAGATGTGACGAAGCAGGTCCCGCCCGGTCCGTTCGGCGCGATGCTCGACCCGACCGCGGCGATGCGCGCCAGCGCGAGCTTCTGGGCCGACACGATGCAATTGTGGCAGCGCTTTCTCGATCCCGCGCATGCTGCGCCGTTCGAGGAGACACCCGAGCAGGCACGCGACAAGCGCTTCAAGGCGCCGCAATGGCGCGAGGAGCCGGTGTTCGACTTCCTGCGCCAGAGCTATTTCGTCATCGCCGACAATCTGCTGAAGGGCGTCGACGCACTGGAAGGCGTCGACCCGAAGCAGAAGGAGCAGATCCGCTTCGCCACCAGGGGCTTCATCGACGCGGTGAGCCCGACCAACTTCCCTGCGACCAATCCGCAGGTGCTCGAGAAGATCGTCGAGACCAAGGGCGAGAGCCTGCTCAAGGGCCTGCAGAACATGCTGGCGGACATCGCCAAGGGGCAGATGACGCAGACCGCCGAAGGCGCGTTCGAGCTCGGCAAGAACCTGGCGATGACGCCCGGCAAGGTGGTCAAGCGCACGCCGCTCTACGAGCTGATCCAATATTCGCCGGTCACCGAGCAGGTCTATGCGACGCCGCTGATCATCTTCCCGCCCTGGATCAACCGCTTCTACATCCTCGATCTTACGCCGGAGAAGAGCTTCATCGGCTGGGCGGTCGCGCAGGGGCTGACGGTGTTCGTCGTCTCGTGGAAATCGGCCGACGCCAGCATGAAGGATGTTGTGTGGGACGATTATGTCGAGCGCGGCCAGATCGACGCGATCGACACCGTGCGCGACGTGCTCGGCGTCGAGGGCGTGCATGCCATCGGCTATTGCGTGGCGGGGACGACGCTCGCCGCGACTCTGGCGGTGCTGGCTGCAAGGGGCGAGCCGGAGAAAGTGAAGAGCGCGACCTTCTTCACCGCGCAGGTCGATTTCTCCGAGGCCGGCGACTTGCAGATGTTCGTCGACGACGACCAGCTCGGGATGATCAAGAGCCTGAGCGGCGAAGGATTCCTCGACGGCCGCTATATGGCGATGACCTTCAACCTGCTGCGCGGCCGCGACCTGATCTGGAACTACGTCACCAACAATTATCTGATGGGGCAGGATTATGTGCCGTTCGACCTGCTTCACTGGAATTCGGACGTCACCAATCTGCCTTCGACCTGGCACCTGAGCTATCTCACCGACCTGTACCGCGACAACAAGCTGGCGGTGCCGAACCTGATGTCGATCGGAGGAACGCCGATCGATCTCGGCAAGGTGGTCACGCCGACCTATGTCCAGGCTGGCCGCGAGGATCATATCGCGCCTGCGGCAAGCGTGTGGAAGATCACCCACCACTTCAAGGGTCCGCTCAAGTTCGTGCTGGCCGGCTCCGGGCACATTGCCGGGGTGGTCAATCCTCCGGCGGCGGGGAAGTACCAATATTGGGTCAATGACGAGAAGGTCGAGACTCTCGCCGAATTCGTGGAGGGAGCCAAGGAGGCCAAGGGAAGCTGGTGGCCCGATTGGGTAGCGTGGGTCGAGAGCGTGGACGGCTCCAAAGTGGATGCAAAAGGCGCACGTGTGCCAGGAAAGGGCAGTCTAAAGGCGCTCGAGGACGCACCGGGGAGCTACGTTCGGACGCGTTGAGCGGTCGTTCCGTAGCGTAAACGACTTTTGTGCAGTGCACAAAATTCACGCTTGCAATCCACGCAATGGCTTCGTATATGCTGCGATGCAGCAATAGTCAGGGGACCGAGTCACATGGCCACCAAGGGACCGAAAGCGACGGCAAAGCCGATCGCTCCAAAGCCTGCGGCGCGCGCCAGCAAGCCGGCCGCGCCCAAGGCTGAAGCTGTCGCAACCAAGACCGAGAAGAAATCCGCGCCTGAAGCCGTCATCGAAGCAGCAGCTCCGGTGAATGCGTCCGGACCGGCTCCGGTCGTGGAAGTCGCGCAGGAAGCAGTGAAAATCGTTCAACCCGCGACAGAGCAGGCCAAGGCCGCCGTCGTGGAAACCGTCAACGCAGCCGAGGCCGTCGTGGAGACCGTCGCGGAGCCCATCGTCAAGGAAACCAGCACCATGGCTACCAATTTCGACAACAACACCGCCGCCAACACCGCCAAGGCTCAGGCCCTGTTCGGTGAATGGAACGACCGCACCAAGACCGCCGTCGAGAAGTCGACCAAGCTGGTCGAAGAAGCCAACGAGTTCGCCAAGGGCAATCTCGAGGCCGTCGTCGAGTCGAGCCGCATTGCCGCCAAGGGCTTCGAGACCCTCGGCCAGGATGCTGCCGAATATGGCCGCAAGACCTTCGAGAGCGCGACTGCCGCGATGAAGACCCTCGCGACCGTCAAGTCGCCGACCGAATTCTTCAAGCTGCAGAGCGACTTCGTCCGCGGCGCGTTCGACGCGTACGTTGCCGAAGCTTCGAAGAACACCGAAGCCGTTCTCAAGCTCGCCGGCGACGCCGCGCAGCCGATCTCCAGCCGCTTCGCGGTTGCGGCCGAGAAGGTGAAGACCACCGCTTGAGCGCGCAAGCGCTCCAGTAGACGCGTAGATGGGCGGCTGCCGAGAGGCGGCCGCCCTTTCTTTTGGCGGCGCATGCTGCTTTTCAGGATTAATGGCGCGGCTGCGGCCTTGCCTCGCCTCCGGCGAACCCATATTTTCAGCGTGATGGCCGAAATCAGCAACTTCACAATCCGCATGGCCGAAGACGGCGACGACGACGCCGGCACCCGCGACCCCTCGGTCGGGCTGGCGACGCGCACCCGCACGCGCACCAAGAAGCCGACGCCGTATCGCGTGCTGATGCTCAACGACGATTACACGCCGATGGAATTCGTCGTGCTCTGCCTGCAGCGATTCTTCCGGATGAGCATGGAGGAGGCGACGCAGGTGATGCTCCACGTCCACCAGCGCGGTGTCGGGGTGTGCGGCGTGTTCAGCTACGAGGTCGCCGAGACCAAGGTCAGCCAGGTGATCGACTTCGCCCGGCAGAACCAGCATCCGCTGCAATGCACGCTGGAGAAAGCCTGAGGGCGGATCAGCTCCGCGGCTGCGGGAGCCAGCTCAGATCGAGCCCCTGGTAGCGATTGACGTAATTGGCGGCCCGCACGAGCGCGCGCTCGTCGTTGAGCGTGACGCGCCCGGATTCGCGGGCGATCAGCCCATCCTCCTCGAGCTGGCGCAGCATGCGATTGACGTGCACCGCGGTGAGGCCGGTCGCGTCGCCGATCTCTTCCTGGGTCAGCCCGAGCGCAAAGGCGCTGGCGATGCTCTTGTCGGTGTGTCGCAGACGATTGCGCAGTTCGAGCAGCAATGCGGCGACCCGCGCCTTGGCGCTGGTCCGTCCCAGCGCGGCGAGCCGGTCGGTCAGCGCGACGCGCTCGATCTGGCAATAGACCAGGACCAGCGCAGAGAGCCGGGGATGCTGGCTCATGATGCCCGACAGGGCCGCGCGGTCGAACGGCGAAACGACGCAGTCGGAAAGCGCTGCAAGCGTCTCCGGAGCCTCCTGATAGACCGCGCTCGACACGCCGAGCATGTCGCCCGGGAACAGGAAGCGGAGAATCTGCCGGCTGCCGTCGTCGAGCAGCACATAGCTCATCATCAGCCCCTTGCGGAGGATGAACAGCTCGTTGCACGGCTCGTTCTCGCGCTGCAGCACCGCCCCGCGGCGCACCGGCCGCTGACGTTCCTCCAGCTTTTCGAGCGCGTCTTTCTCCCCCTGGGTAAGATCGACGAGCTCGCTCAATATGTCCGCAAAACAACTACCCGGCACGAATTCGTATTCCCCCCAAGCGCAGTGCAAAGCAGTGCCGCGGAATCAATGCATTAAAGTCGATCAATCCGTTTCACCGCCCGTCGCGCTTGCGCCTGCCTCCCGAGAGGCTAGAAGCTCGGCCATGGACCGTATCCTCATCCGCGGTGGAAACCGCCTCTCGGGCAAAATCGCCATTTCGGGCGCAAAAAACGCCGCCTTGACGCTGATGCCCTGTGCATTGCTGACCGACGAGCCGCTCACGCTGCGCAACCTGCCACGGCTGGCCGATGTCGACAGCTTCGGACATCTACTGAACGAGTTGGGCGCCTCGACTGCGATCGAGGGGACGCGGCCAAACGATTTCGGCCGGGTGATGACCGCGCGGGCCGGCCGGCTGACTTCGACGGTGGCGCCGTACGACATCGTGCGCAAGATGCGGGCGTCGATCCTCGTGCTCGGACCGCTGCTCGGGCGAGCCGGCGAGGCGACGGTGTCGCTGCCCGGCGGCTGCGCGATCGGCGACCGGCCGATCGACCTGCACCTCAAGGCGCTCGAATGCCTGGGCGCGGAGATCGAGCTGGCGGCGGGCTATGTGAAGGCGACTGCGCCCAAGGGGCGGCTCGCTGGCGGTGACTTCAGTTTCCCGGTGGTGTCCGTCGGAGCGACCGAAAACGCGATCATGGGCGCGGTGCTCGCCAGCGGCCGCTCGCAGTTGTTCAACGCCGCGCGCGAGCCCGAGATCGCCGACCTGTGCAATCTGCTGGTGGCGATGGGCGCGAAGATCCAGGGGATTGGCTCCGGCCACCTCATCATCGACGGGGTCGAGGGGCTCCACGGCTGCAGCTACGACGTCATGCCCGACCGCATCGAGGCCGGCA
>JASLBO010000536.1 GCA_030146605.1 Sphingomonas sp.
ATGTAGTCGTATTCCACGGCATAGCCGGGAACTTCCATCGCGGCCTGCTGGAGACCATCGATGCTTCGCAGCATTGAGAGCTGGGCGTCGGCGGGGAGCGAGGTGCTGATCCCATTGGGATAGATTGCAGCGCAGTCGAGCCCCTCGGGCTCGAGAAAGATCTGGTGGCCGTCGCGGTCGCCGAAGCGGTGGATCTTGTCCTCGATCGACGGGCAGTAGCGCGGTCCCTGTGCATCGATCGCTCCGGTGAACAACGGCGAACGATCAAGTCCTGCACGGATGGCGTCGTGCGTGACGCTATTAGTCCGCGTCACACCGCAATGAAGTTGTGGCAGCGCACGCCCCGAACTGACCGGCGACATGGTCCAGGGCTCATCGTCGGAGGGCTGCTCCGTAACTCGGGCCCAATCCACGCTTCGGCCATCGAGCCGCGGCGGCGTTCCCGTCTTGAGACGCGCCATGGGCAGCGCGAGCTCCCGGAGCTGGGCGGCCAATCGCGTGGCCGCAGCCTCACCGACGCGGCCGCCCGGCGCACGCTCCTCCCCGCGAAAGATCCTGCCGCCGAGGAAGGTGCCGGTAGCGAGGACAACTGCCGGAGCCTTGAGCAACAGACCATCGCTCAGCCGGACCCCGGCGACACTGCCGCCGACCAGCTCGAGCGCGTCGGCCTCGCCTTCAACGAGTTCGAGATTCGCCTGCGCCCGCAGCATCGCCTGGATGGCCGCCGCATAGCGCACGCGATCGGCCTGCACCCGCGGCCCCTGTACCGCCGTGCCCTTGCTGCGGTTCAGCATGCGGTAGTGAATCGCAGCCGCATCGGCGGCGCGCGCGATCAAACCGTCAAAGGCGTCGACTTCGCGGACGAGGTGCCCCTTGCCGAGCCCGCCGATTGCGGGATTGCACGACATAGCGCCGATTTTGGACAGGTCGAAGCTGAGCAAAGCGGTCCGTGCCCCTCGACGCGCAGCCGCCGCAGCGGCTTCGGTGCCGGCATGGCCCCCGCCGATCACGATCACATCGAATTGCATTCCGGCTCGCTACCGGGTCGCGCGCGGCACGTCAAAAGCGTTCCACGTGAAACACACTATTTCCCGATGCAAAACCGCGAGAATAATGTGTCGAGCATGGCTTCGACATCGGCCTTTCCGGTAACAGCGTCGAACGCCCGCCGCGCGGTGCCAAGCTCTTCCGCAAGGAGGAGCAGGTCACGCTGCACTGCAGCATCCTCCAACGCCCGCTGCGCGCGGATGGCCAATGTTCGCTGGCGCGCGTTGAACGCCATCAAGTCGACAGGCGGCAGCAATTCCACCGCGATCGCGTCGAGACGTGACCAGAGCTCATCGATCCCCGCCCCAGTTACAGCCGAAAGCGAGACATCCCTGCCCCCTGGATCCGTCCGGCCAGGAAGGTCGGCCCGCGCCTTCAGCCACAGCGTCGTGCGATGCGGCGGCGGGCTATCGTCTCCCAGCCACAAGAGGATGTCCGCCTCCTCCAGCGCCGCACGTGCGCGATCGATGCCGATCGCCTCGATCGGGTCCAGTGTCGCCCCGGCCAGACCCGCGGTGTCGATCAGCAGCCATGCGGTTCCGTTGCGCACGATCGGTGCCTCGATCCGGTCGCGCGTCGTACCAGCGATCGCCGAGACGATCGCGGCGTCGCGTGCGGCCATTGCGTTGAGCA
Organism: Sphingomonas sp.; assembly: GCA_030146605.1. Lineage (GTDB taxonomy): Bacteria > Pseudomonadota > Alphaproteobacteria > Sphingomonadales > Sphingomonadaceae > Sphingomonas. Next base: position 1,681 of record JASLBO010000536.1, read on the forward strand.
ACGTCGATTTGCCGGCGTTGGGCGGGCCGGCGAGTACCACGCGCAGCCCGTCACGAAGCCGTTCGGTCGGGGGTCGCGCAGTGACCTCGGCGATATCCCGCGCGAGCGCCGCGACGGCCATATGGATCTGCTCAAGCGATTGGGCGCTCCCCGCGACATCCTCCTCGTCGCTGTGGTCGAGTTGCGCCTCCACCTGCGCCGCGAGCGGCAGGAGGCGCTCCGACCATTGCTCGATCTGTCGGCGGACCCAGCCCTCGGCACTTCGCGTCGCCATACGCCGCTGCGCCTCGGTCTCGGCCATCAGCAGGTCGCCCAATCCCTCGGCCTCGCTCAGATCGAGCCGGCCGTTGAGCAGCGCGCGCCGGGTGAACTCGCCCGGCTCGGCAGGCCGCAGCCCTTCGATCCCGCCAAGCGCGGCCTCGACCGCCCGAACCACTGCCCGCCCGCCATGGAGGTGCAGCTCGACCAGATCCTCCCCGCTCGCGCTGCGTGGGCCGGGAAAGGTGAGGACGAGCGCTCGATCGAGCAGTTCGCCGTCGCTCGGGTGGCGCAGTGCCCGGAGTCCGGCACGGCGCGGCTCGGGGAGCGTCCCGGCCAGCAGCTCGGCCGCATCGAAAGCGCGGTCGCCGGTCAGGCGCAGCACGGCGATGGCGGCCGGCGGCGCACCGCTGGACACCGCGAAGATCGTGTCCATGTCAGCCGCTTTTGTTGCCGCTTTCGAACATCGTCCGCCAGAAGCTCATCGCTCCCTCGCCCATCGGGCCCCAATTGCGGATCATATCCGCCATCCCTTCAGGTGTTCCTTGTTTATCAACGGCTTCTACCATCATCTGGACATAGCGGTCGTGCACCGGCGCCAGGTCGGGAAGCCCCATCGCGCGGCGTGCCTCCTCGGGCGTGCAATCGACTTCGACATTGATCTTCATGCCCCAACTCCGTTGCGCGGGCCGCGGAGCGGCTGCTAGGTCTGGGCATATGTATGCGCGCGACCATGCCCTGATCGCAACGCCCATCGGCAATATCCGGCTGGAGGGCGATGACGCGATGCTGACGGCAATCCAGATCGGCGGCGAGGGTTCCCGCACGTCCGGTACCGCCGCAGCGATACGGAGCGCTGCCGAACAGCTCGAGCAGTGGTTCGCCCGCGAGCGCGAGAATTTCGACCTGGCCCTCGCACCTGCCACCACCCCGCGCGGCGAGGCGTTGCGCGCCGGACTCGTTGCGGTCTGCTATGGCGAGACCCTGAGCTATGGCGCGCTCGCCCGCACGCTCGGATCCAGCCCGCGGGCAATCGGTCAGCTCTGCGCACGAAACCCCTTCCCCATCGTCGTGCCCTGCCACCGCGTGCTCGGCAGCGGCGGCGCACTCGGCGCCTATTCCGCGGGCGACGGACCCAAGACCAAATCCTGGCTGCTCGAACATGAGCGGCGGCATTCGAAAGGGACTTTGCTATGAGCGTTATCCACATCGACGCAAGCGACGGCAGCGGCAGCTTCGGCGCGTACGTCGCCGGGCCCGAGGGTCCGCCGCGCGGTGCCATCATCGTCATTCAGGAGATTTTCGGGGTCAACCCGGGCATCCGCAAGAAGTGCGACGATTGGGCAGCGCAGGGCTATCTCGCACTGGCCCCCGACCTCTTCTGGCGGCTGCAGCCAGGGGTCGAACTCGACCCGGATATCCCGGCGCAGTTCGAGGAAGCGCTTGGTCTGATGAACCGGTTCGTCGAAGCGGGAACCGGCGTCGGCGACCTCGAAGCGGCAATCAAGGCGGCGCGACGCCGGCTTCCCGAAGGCGGCAAGGTCGGCGTAGTCGGTTTTTGCCTGGGGGGAACGCTGGCCTATCTGTGCGCGGCGCGCACCGACTCGGATGCCAGCGTAGGCTATTACGGCGTCGGCATCGACGGGCTGCTGCGCGAGAAGCACGCGATCGCCAACCCCTTGCTGCTCCACATCGCCGGTGCCGATCATTTCGTGACGCCCGACATTCAGGCGAAGATGCACGAAGGACTCGACGACCATCCCAGGGTCACGCTGTTCGACTATCCCGGCGAGGATCACGGCTTCGCGGCCGAGATGGGCAAGCGGCGGTCGGAGGCGGCGGCACGGCTCGCCGACGAGCGGACCGTGGCGTTCTTCGCCGAGCATATCGGCTGATCGTGAGGGTCTTGAGCAACTGATCCGCTCCCTTGCGAAAGCAGGGCTATCGCATATGAACGAAGAGGGAGAGGAGGAAGTCGTCGTTCCATCCTGCCCTTTTGGTTTTGGTCTTGATGGAGGCCTTTTCGGGGTGCTGCCTGAGGATGTTGAGGGCGAGTTTTCGGATGAGTGCGAGATT
>JASLBO010000311.1 GCA_030146605.1 Sphingomonas sp.
GATGAAGGTTCCGTCGTCTGCCTCGACCTTCACGTCGTAGCGATTGTCGCCGTCGGAATCCTGCGGCGTCTCATGATCGGGCGCGGCGATGAAGCGGAGCACGCCGGTCAGCGCGTCGATCGTGAACAGCGCGGCATCGGCGCCGCCGCTGATGCGGTAGCCGACGAAGCCGCCATCGGGATCGACCGCGTGCACGGTGGTCACGATCGTCTGGCCCTCGGCCATTTGCGTTTCGACATAGGTGTCGCCGCCGTGCGAGGTGATCGTCAGCGGCTCGTCCATGCCATGGACGCGGACGATGAAATCGCGCTGCTCGGCCAGCGTGCCGTCGCTGGCGGTGACCGAGACATGGTAGATATTGCTGCCGTCGGCGCTCGCCGGCGCCTCGTAATCGGGCGCGCCGATGAAGGCGAGGAGGCCGCTACTTGCCTCGATCGCGAACAGCGCGGCATCGACGCCGCCAGTGATCGTATAGGTCAGCGGCTCGCCTTCGGGATCGACCGCCCAGACGCGGGCGACCAGATGCTCGTTCTCGCTGATGTGGAGGGTCCGTCCTTCCCAGCCCAGCAGCGCTTCATTGTCGTTGACGACCGAAATTGCGAGCTGCTGCGTGTCGCTCGCGCCAGCGATGCTCGCGGTGACCGAGACGTCGTAGATATTGTCGCCGTCCTGATCCGCCGGCGCTTCGTGATCGGGAGCGGCAAGGAAGCGGAGCGCGCCGGTTGCGGCGTCGATCGCGAACAACGCAGCGTCGGGGCCACCGGTGATCGCATATTGGATCGGCACGCCGGGCTCGTTCGCCAGTGCGGCGATCTGCGCCACGGCGGCCTCGTTCTCGATCACAGTGACCGCCGCCGTATCGCCGCCGCCACCGGAGAAGATTTCGATGCCGGCAGGTCCGGCGACGCGCTCGAATATCTGGGCGCGGACCTCGTCGTCATCGGCGCTGGTGCCGGCCAGATCGGTCCAGCTGACCATGAAGCCGCCATCGGCCATGCCCGTGATCGAGGGGTCGATCTGGTCGCCCAGCGCCTGGCTGTTGACGCGCAGCGTCGTGCCGGCCGGGCGGGCGAGGGGATCATAGGCCTGAACGAAGATCGCCGATCCCGAGCCATCGCCCGGCTGCTCCTCATTGTCCTGCCACGCCAGCGCGAATCCGCCGTCGGTCAGCGCCGCGATCGCCGGGCCCACCGCGGGCACCAGCACCATCGCGCCCGGGACGGTGATCTCGGCCCCGACCTTGACCCCGGCGGATGTGAACACCTGCACATGCTGTGCGCGGTTGTCGTACCAGGCGACGGCGAAATTGCCGTTCGCCAACGTTGTGACGGTCGATGCGACCGCGCCGGTCGCCGTGGCGGGGTCGCTGACGAGGAATTCCCCGCCGACGCGCGCACCGCTCACGTCGAACAATTGCGCCTTGACCATCCAGGTTTGGCCGGCACCGCTCGGCCCCCGATCGGTCCAGGTGACGACGAAGCCGCCATCGGCCAGCCCGGTCACCGATCCGTCGGCCTGATTGCCACCTGTCGCGCTGTTCACCAGCACGTCGCTGAGCAGCGGCACGCCGCTCGCATCGAAGGTGCTGAGCCGCACGCCGCTGCCCGAGACATCGCCGCCGCTGGTGTGGCGGTCGTCCCAGACCACCGCGAAGCCGCCGTTCGCAAGCGCCGTGATTTCGGGCTCGTTGCCGCTGAGATTACCCAGATTGAGCTGGAGTCCCGTCGCCGCGCCGTTTGCATCGAAAACCTGCGCCCGGACCGCGCCCAAGCTGACCCAGGTCAGGACGAAGCCGCCGCCGGCGAGGCCGGTGACATCGGGCCGGATCCCGGCGTTTGCGGCCAACGTCAACTCGCCGCCGAGCGGCGTGCCGTCAGTATCGTAAAGCTGCGCGCGAACGAAGCGGTCGGCAGTGGTGTTGAAATCGGCGTCGATCCAGACCGCAAGGAGGCGCCCGTCGGCGAGTCTGGTGAGCTCGGCATGCGCCTGCGTGCGCGCCGAAGTGGTGTTGACCGCGAACTCGGCACCCGACTGAATATATTCCACCATAACCGCCCCCTCTGCTTATTCATAAGCAGGCTAGCGGAGAATTATTCAATCCTGATGAAAGCGGATTACTAATTTCCTGGTATCATTCCGCGCCCGTCATCGGTTTGCAGAACTCGATCCCGACGACCGCTCGATCATCTTGCCCTGTGCTTGCTCGAACTGTGCAGTTGCGCGCGGACAAGGACGCCCCCCGGATGTCCATCCGGGGGGCGATGGCGGTTACAGGCGGAGCGAAACGCCCGCGACGATCTGCCGGCCGAGGAGATCATAGCCCATGATCGTGTTCCCCCGCAGCAGCCCGATACGCGCACGGCTGTCGGGAACGAGCGGCGGATCGCGATCGAAGATGTTGTTCGCGGCGAGCCGGAACGTCATCTGCCTGTTGACGTCGAAGCTGAGCGCCAGATCGAACCAGTCATAGGCCTTGATACCCGGATACTGATCGCGCCGATCGCTATCGGGCAGGTCCGGGATGCCGGTATCGGCAGGCGCATAGACGGTCATCGGCATCCCGCTGCGATGCCGCCAGTTCAGCGACACGCTGGCGACACGGTCGGCCGTGGTCCAGGTGGTGCGGAACTGATGCGCCCAGGTGGGCATGCTTTCGCCGCAGCCATTGCCGAAATAGCCGGTGCAATCACGTGGCGCCACCGTCGGCGCGCCCTGGCTGCCGACGCGCGTCATCAAGGTGCCGTTGAAGCCCATGTCGAGCCAACCGGCGCCGCCCAGGCCAACATTATACTGCCCCTGGAAATCCCAGCCGTGCGACTGCGACTTGTACCCGTTTACCGAGCCGCGCGAGACCCAGCCGCTCGAAGGGCTGGAAGCCGGCGAGCTCGACAGCGTGCCGTTCGGCGCGCGCACGATGCCGCGGCAGAAATAGTCGTTGCCGGTGTTGAGGCACTCGTTGATCCAGTCCGACGGATTGAGGAACGTCAGCTGGTCCTCCAGGTCGATCAGCCAGCGATCGACCGAGACGGTCAGGCCGGGAATGAACCGCGGGCGCAGGACCACGCCGATCGTAGTGGTGAACGCGCTCTCCGGGGCCAGATCGAAGCCGCCTTCGCGCACGGTGCAGCGATCGTCCGGGCAGATCAGCGTCGTGCTGCCGTACAGATTGTCGGGCAGGCCGGTGTTGCGGCACTGCTGGAGCGTGGCGCTCGGAGCAAGACGCGGGCCGCCGGGATTGGCCGGGTTGATCTGCGGGGCGCAGGGATCGGCATAGAAGCCCTGGTTCCAGAAGATGTTGGCGGCCCCTGCCGCGGCGCCGACGCCAGGTGCGGCCTGCGACTTGTTGTACGATCCGCGCAACGTGATGTCCGACACCGGCGACCAGATGCCTTCGACCTTCCAGGTGCCGAACTTGCCTTCGAGGCGATTATATTTCGACAGGCGATAGCCGGCATTGAGCTGGAGCAGATCGGTCCAGGACTGGTTCTCGACCAGCGGCGCCTGCAGCTCGATATTCCCCTCGAGGATGCTCTGCGTGAAGCGCTGGTTCTGGGGGCCGCCAGGGTTGTTCTGCTGATAGACCTCGTTGACGATCGTGCGTTCCATCTCCTCGCGATATTCGCCGCCCAGCGCGATCGCGAGCCCCTGCTCGGCGAACGGCGAGGTGATGCCGTACTTGCCGAGATCGCCGCTCACCGTGCCGACGAACTGGAGCAGCCGCGGGATGCGCGTGCTGATCCCGCCCGATTCCTCGCCGAAAAGATAATTGTTGAGCGCCGGATCCTGGTTGAACGGCGTGAAGGCATTGAACGGCACGCAGCTCGGATCGGTGCCGTTGACCACCGAGCGGCAAGTCGGCCGGCCGCCGACATTGACGACGTCGAGCGAGCGATTGATGTTGTCGAACTGCGCGAACGGCACGTCGATCGTGTCGAGCCGCGCGCGCGACAGCATGCCGACCACGTCATAGGACCAGGCGTCGTTCAGAACGCGACCGCGCAGCCCTGCGACGATGCGATAGCCCTCATTGGTGAATTCCTGCTCGACCAGCGGCAGCCCGTCGAAGCGGTAGCGCACGTCGAGCGGCGCGGTCGCCCCGGCGACGCCGGCATTGGCGCCGCACAGCACTTGAGCCTGCGACGCGGACAGGAAGGGATTGTCGCAATTCACCCGGAACGGATCGCTGCCATAGACAGAGAAGGCGTAGTTGCGGTTGAGCTGCGTGTTGTAGGATTTGTCGCGGTAGAACAGCCCATTGCCGTAGAATTCGACATGGTCGCTGATCTGCGCGGTCACGAAGCCGCCGAAATTGAGCCGCTCGAACGGGCGCTGGAAGGCCCAATCGTCATAGGGATTGGCCGAACTGCCGACCGGCCCGCTGTTGATCGGGATGAAAGTGCCGTCGCCGTTCGGATTGTTGACAAGGACCTGACCGGCCCGCGGCCCCGACTGCGGGATGATCGTGCCGGCCGGCGTGTAGCTGGCGCGCGAGCACGACAACGGCGCGGTGTTGCTCGGCTGCACCACTTCGCACTGCGAGAAGGAGCGGTCGCGCAGCCGCACCAGTTCCGACTGGCGATAGTTGACGAAGCCGCTGATGTTGATCTTGTCGTCGAACAGGTTGATGCCCGCTGCGAGGCTGACGTCGGCGCGGCCGCCGTCATTGGCCATGCCCGTCGCCGAGTTGAACCCGGCACGCCGGACGGCGTCGGTGACGTCGCCCGCGCGATTGTCGTGGTTGAAGAAGCTGTAATTGGCGTCGAGGCGGATCCCCTCGAAATTCTTCTTGAGCACGAAATTGACCACGCCCGACACCGCGTCGGAGCCGTAGACCGACGATGCGCCGCCGGTCAGCACGTCGATGCGCTCGACCAGGGCCGTCGGGATGATGCCGACGTCGACGGTGTTGGGCAGACCGACGCGAAGCCCGTCGATCAGGGTCAGCGTGCGCTCATAGCCAAGGCTGCGCAGCTTGATGCGCTGGCGCCCTTCGGAATCGCTGAAATTCTGCTCCGAGTTCACCTGTACCTGCGGCAGGCGATTGAGCACTTCCTCGATGGTAGTCGCGCCCTGCGCCGCGATTTCCGCCGCGGTGGTGGTGAGGATCGGGGCAGCGGAGCGATTGTTCGGGCGCATAATGCGCGTGCCGGTGACGACGACTTCGCCGCCCTCGTCCGCGCGATCGGCCTGGGCCGGCAGTTCGGCGGAGGCGGGCGCGTCCTGCGCCAGCCCGTCACTATTGGTATTGGCATTGGTACTAGCAAGCACCTGCGCGGACGCAGGCAGCGCAACCAATGCGGCTACGCAACAACTCGTTACCATCAGTCCCCTGAACAGCATTTGTTTTCCTCTTCGCTCCCTGGTGCGTCGAGTGAATCGGCGTGGCGCCAGCCGCTTTTGCGACCATGCAGCCGGAATGCGCGCCCTGTGGCAATCTGCCCGTCAGGCGCCACGCCGCTCCCCCTACGTCGGTAATATAGCTGTCACAGAGGACCGTTCTGAACAACACCAATTCCGATATTTGGTTTACGAATTCCAGGACCTGTGCTGTGAAAACCGCAGTTGCAGCGGAGTACCACGACAGAACCGCCCGTCGATGCATCGACAGATCCGTGCATGACTCGGGGTGCAAACCGAGGGTCAGCCGTTGCGACACGAGGCAGAGGTCGGCGGTTCACGGCGCCCGCCCACCGATGGCAGTCACCTTATTCGTCGAGCAGATGCGCCGGGTTTTCCGCGTTCGCCGGCTCCACACTGATGTGCGCCTTCGCCGACGGCGGCCGCTCCACCTCGATGTTGATGGTGATCGTGCGCGGTGGCCGGTTCGGCAGCTCGACCGTGACCCGATATTGCGCGCGGCGCAGGAAATCGGTTTGCATGGCCGGCTGCCAGAGACCGTCGTCAAGGTCCCATGCCACTGCGGTGGCTTCGTAGCGGACGCGTCCGTTCAGCGGATCCACCGCGCGGAACAGATCGCGCATCCAGCCCTCGACACCGCGGTTCTGGTACCATTGGTTGACGACCTTCGGGCCCTTCATCATGCCGGCGGCCGCCTCGTCGCCGAAGCCGGGCCCGACAAGGTGCAGGTTTTCCCACTGGCCCTTCGGCAGCCCTGCCTCGGCATGCGTGACCAGCGAGGACGACTGGTTGTAATTTCGCGCGCGCGTGCGGCCGGCCGGGGGCGTGCCGCCCCGGCGCCACAGGCCCCGGC
>JASLBO010000356.1 GCA_030146605.1 Sphingomonas sp.
AGTTCGTCGTCGTCCGCGATGATGATCCGCGCCATTCCATTCCCTCGATGCCGGGCGCCGCAGCGCCACCTGCGCATTATAACGCTCCCGAGCCGATCGAGTCGCAATATCAGATAAATCCCGGAGGTCGCCTGTTGTCACGCATGACCGAAAAGTTGAAGATTCCCCTCTATATGTAAAGTTGGGAGTTTCAGGGAACTCGATGATGAAGAATGCCAATCGGCGCCGGTCGCGAACGCTGATCGCGGCGGTGTTCATTATGCTGATCTCCTGCACCGGCTCGGGGCTTTGGCTCGCGTGGCAGAAGCAGAGCGCGGAGAATTGGGTCCGGCACACGTTCGAGGTCGGCGAACGACTGTCGAAGGTCCGCATCCTCAGCCTGCGCGCCGAGATGGCGCGCCGCGGCTATCTGCTCACCCGCGACCCCGTTGATCGCGCGACCGTCGGCCAGATGCAGCGTGCGCTGCCGCCGGTGGTCGACGCGCTGCGCCGCGGCACGCTCGACAATCCCGATCAGGGCATCCGCATCGCGCGGCTCGCGGCGCTGGTCAACGAACGGCTCGCCGGCTCGGAGCGCTCGATGCGCCTGCACGACGCCGGCCGCACCGCCGAGGCGCTCGAACCGATGCGCAGCGCCACCACCCGCCAGACCCGTGAGCGGCTGTTGCAGGTGATCGCCGAGATCGAGACCGAGGAGCAGCGCCTTCTCGCCCGGCGCCTCGCCCGCGCCAACGCCTATGAGAAGCCCGTCCAGATCGCGTTCGTCGGCAGTGCCTTCCTCGTGCTCCTGCTCGCCTTGCTCGTGCTGTACGACCGCCGCGAGCGGATGCTGTCGCTGCGCGATGCGAACGATCAGCTCGAACAGGACATCGCCCGGCGCGAGATCGCCGAGGCCCAGCTTGCCTTGCTCGCCCAGAACGCCACCGACGCGGTGTTCCGCATCGATCTCGACGGCATCATCACCTATGCCTCGCCGTCCACCGAGCAGGTACTCGGCGCCCAGCCCGAGCACGCGGTCGGCGCGTCGATGGCGGCGCTCGTCCATGATGACGACCGACAGGCGCTGTTCGAATTCTATGCCCGGCTCGTCCGCGGCGAGATCGAGGGCGGCGTGATCGCCAATCGGATCCACAAGCGCGCAACCCCCGAAATCGATACCTGGATCGAGGCCAATTGCGGGCTCGTCCGCGATCCCGTCAGCGGCGCGCCGGTCGAGGTCATCGCCTCGCTGCGCGACGTCACCAAGCGCAAGCATCTCGAATTCGCGCTCGAGATCGCCCGCGCCCGCGCCGAGGCGGCAGCCACCGCCAAGTCGAGCTTCCTCGCCAATATGAGCCACGAGATCCGCACCCCGATGAACGGCGTGCTCGGTTTCGCCGATCTCCTGCTCCACAGCGATCTCACCCCGCAGCAGGAGCGCCACGCCCAGCTCATCGTCGATTCGGGCAAGGCGATGATGCGGCTGCTCAACGACATCCTCGACATCTCCAAGATCGAGGCGGGGCAGATGCAGATCGCCCCCGAGCGCGTCGATTTCCGCCACGCGCTGCGCAACTGCGTCAAGCTGATCGAGCCCGCCGCCGCGCAAAAGGGCCTGCGCGTCTGGTTCGACGTCGAGCCCGAGCTGCCGATGTTCGTCCTGATCGACGGGCTGCGCCTGCGCCAGATCGTGCTCAACCTGCTCGGCAACGCGGTCAAGTTCACCGAAACGGGCAGCGTCTCGATCGAGGCGCGCCGCGGCTGGCACGATCGCCGCGCCAATATCGAGATCACCGTCGCCGACACCGGCATCGGCATCCCCGAGGACCGCCAGGCCGCGATCTTCGAGCAGTTCGTCCAGGCCGAGCAATCGACCGCGCGCCGCTTCGGCGGCACCGGCCTCGGCCTCGCGATCAGCAGCCAGCTCGCCACGCTGATGGGCGGCTCGCTCACGCTGACCAGCGAGCCGGGCGTCGGCACGCGCTTCACGCTGCGCGCGCCGCTGCGGCTCGCCGATCCCGGCGACGCGCACGCCGCGCCGGTCGACATCCACCGCGAGCAGCCCGCGCGGCCGTTGCGCGTCCTCCTCGCCGAGGATCACGACGTCAATCAGGCGCTGATGGAAGCGATGCTCGCCCAATTGGGCCATGCCAGCGTCACCGTCGGCGACGGCGCGCAGGCGCTCGCGGCAGTCACCGCGGCGCAGCGCGCGGGTTCGCCGTTCGATCTGATCCTGATGGACATGCAGATGCCGGTGATGGACGGCCTCGACGCGACCCGCGCGATCCGGGTTGCGGGGCTCGACGCCGCGACACTGCCGATCCTCGCGCTCACCGCCAATGCCTATGCCGACGATGTCGCCGCCTGCCTCGCCGCGGGAATGCAGGCGCACATCGCCAAGCCGGTCCAGCTCCAGGACCTGTCCCGGTTGTTGCGCCGCTGGACGCGCGCGGCATTGCCGGCGGGGCCTCCCGACGCCGCCGACGCTGCCCCCGCCCCGGCTTCCGCCCCGAAGCTCACCATCTCCCCCGATCTCCGCGCCCGCTACGAGGCGCGCAAGGCCGAGCTGCTCGCCTGCGCGGAGGGCATCGCCGCCGCGCGCCGCTTCGACGACGAATCGATCGCCGAGCTGCGCGGCCTGCTCCACAAGCTCGCCGGCTCGGCGGGCATGTTCAAGGAAGCCGCGCTCGGCGGCCGCGCCGCCGACCTCGAGGACGCGCTCGAGCTATGCGCGCCCGGCGAGCGCCCGGCCCGCGTGCGCGAAGCGATCGAGGCGCTGACCCAGACGGCATGACAAAAAAGAACGCCCCTCCCGTTCAGGAAGGGGCGCCGTATCGGCTCATTCTTCCTCGGCGGCTTCCATATCGGCCTTGGTCTTGTGCGCGACGCCCGGATCCTCGGCGGGGGGCGCATAGATCGAGAACAGCTTGAGCGGTTCCTCGCCCTTGTTGATGATGTTGTGCTTGGCGCCCTTGGGGATGACGATCACGCGATCGGCGACCACCTTGGTCCGGCTCCCGTCGACCACCGCCTGCCCTTCGCCCGAGACGAAGAAGGTCACCTGATCGGCGGGATGCGTCTCCTCGCCGATATCGTCGCCCGGCTCGATATGCATCATCACGATCTGGACGTTCTTGTCGAGATAGACTTCCTTCTGGAAGTATTTGTTCTTCGTCGCGGCTTCGATCAGGTCTTTGTTGAAGACGGCCATGTGGGATGCTCCTGCGGTTCGGAGCGCACAACCGGCGCGGGGCGCGGGGGTTCCGCATGGGCCGATTGTAGCCGTAACAGACGGCGGCTTTCGGTGCGCAGTTCGCGAGCACGGTCTGCGCGACTGCCATCCCGCTGATCGAAAGCGCGCGGTCCAGGAGCGCGCACCAGCAGCCGTCTGGGATCTTTGCGGCGTGCGCCCGCAAGCGGATGGAGGCGGACGCAATCCTGACGCACTGCAGCAAAACAATAATGTTACGCAGCAGAAACTGTCATCGTCGTTCAGTCCGGTTGTCATGGGCGAGCGATAGGGCACGGCTCCACCAGAAAAGGGCCGCTACCGTGAGTGACAAGCCAGAAGACGTCCGAGACTTCATCAATCCGATGGCGCCGCCGATCGATCAGTTTGCGGCGGCGCAGCACAGCCGCCGCAACATCATGAAATGGGGCTCTATGCTGTCCGCGCTGGGCATGACCGGCATGCTTGCCGCATGCGACGACGATTCCGGAATCCAGCTGCCGGCGCCGACGCCAACCCCGGCTCCGACCGGCCCCGTACAGGTTTCGAGTTTCGGTCTGGCGGTGTTGCCCGATACGCAATTCTATTCGCGCTACGCGACCGAAGGCACCGGCAACCAGTTCAAGCGCCTGTATGGCAGCGAGCCCTATCTCGCGCAGACCGAGTGGCTGGCCAAGAACGCCGCCGCGCTCAAGATTCCATTCGTGATCCATGTCGGCGACATTGTCGACCAGGTCGGTATCGAGGATCAGTGGAAGGTCGCCGACACCGCAATGAAGGTGCTCGAGGCCGCCAAGCTTCCTTATTCGGTGCTGGCGGGCAATCACGACGTCCGCGCCGATATCGGCTATGATCCGGCGCGGCCCGACGTCGGCACCGATGCCGATCGCACCCTCGCCAACGAGCCCTATCTGAAATGGTTTCCCACCGAGCGCGCGAAGAGCCAGAAGACCTTCGGGGCGCGCGACCGAACCGGGTTCCACGAATATCACGTTTTCGAAGCTGAGGGGCAGAAGTTCCTCGTCCTCGCGCTGTCGTGGCGCGTATCCCAGGCCGGGATCATCTGGGCCCAGAACGTGCTCAATGCCAACCCGACGCTGCCGTGCATCCTCGTCAACCACGAGCTGATCGCTATCGCCAATGACGGGGTCAGCCCGCTCGAGGTCGATTACGGCAAGATGCTGTGGGAGAATCTGATCCGCGCCAACGATCAGATCTTCATGACGGTCAACGGCCATTTCCACGGCTCGGCGACTTTGGTGAAGAAGAACGATTTCGGCAACGACGTAGTCGAGATGGTGGTCGATTATCAGATGGCTTATCAGGGCGGCAACGGTCTGATGCGGTTCTACGAATTCGATCTGACCAACAACAAGATCCATGCTCTGTCCTTCTCGCCCTGGGTGCCGCAAAAGCCGAAGGAGACGCTCAACGGCTTCGACCAGGCGATGCTGACCGAGGCCAACCACCAGTTCACGATCGACCTCAACTTCGCGCAGCGCTTCAAGCGCTTTGCGCCCGCGTTCGCCGCGGCCAAGGCGAGCAACGCCTCGCTCAAGGCAGCCGCGACCGCGCTGATCATGAACGGCTTCACGCCTTTCCCGCCATCGACGGCGAAGCCCGCGGCCAATGCCGAGGACTATCCCAAGATTGCAGACACCGTCGCGCATTGGCGCTTCTACGGCGGCACGGCGGGTGCTGCCGTGCCCGTCGGCCAGGCGATCGCGGATGCCTCGGGCGGCAACAACCCGCTGGTGCGCGCGCCGCTCAACAATCCGGCGAACAACACCGCGCAGGAAGCCGATCTGACCTGGAGCGCGGACCACCACAATCTGTCGGCCGCACCGGGTTCGATCGTATTCCGCAATTCGGCCGGGCCGCGGCTCAGCTATCTGTGGACCGATCTGGCGGCGCAAATGAACGACGACACCTTCGACCAGGGCTATACGGTCGAGGCGTTCATCAAGATCGCGCCCGAATGGACCGCAGCGGCCAATGCCTGGATGAACATCATGACCCGTCAGGGCCGGCGCGGCAATCTGCCGGGCTGGGGCGGCGGCCTGCCCGAATCGCCGCCGCTGCAGTTCGCCATCTCCAACCTGCGCGAAGTCCAGTGGGAGCCGACGACGCAGACCGCCACGGCCGGTCAGTTGCGCGCACGCACCGCATGGTCGGGCGAGATCCTCGTCGATCGCTGGCTGCACGTCGCGCTGGTCAACGATCCGGCGACCAAGGTCACGACGATGTACATCGAAGGCGCCCCCGCGTTGCGCAACCCGGTCGACACGCTGGGGCTGGCATCGATGGGCCTGCGCTGGGTGGTGGGTGCCGGTTCGTGGGACGCCGGCGGGCCGAGCGGCGGCTTCCTCGGTTCGATCGGCGAAATCCGCATCGTGCCCAAGCCGCTGCTTCCGGCGCAGTGGCTGACCGCGCGCGCGACGGCGTGACGAGGAGGGGAGCGGACCGGTGGTCCGCTCCCCTTTCCGCGAGGTCAGACCGCCGGCGTCAAGTTTCGCCCCGAGGGACGACCTGCCTGGGCGGCTTGCGTGGACTAGGCCGCTAAAGGACCCCGCCGGCCCCTCGCACGTTCCACCCCGCGATGCCCCACGCCAGCAACCTCGTTCACCCCGCCGGGCCCCGCGCCCCGCACGCATTCGACATCATCCCGCTGAAGCCGCGCAACGGCGCGCTGGATGCCCGCTGCCCGGACTGCGCGGGCCATGGCGAATGGAATGTCGAGATCGACCTGGTCAGCTTCCGCTGCAAGCGGGCGATCTGCGATCGCTGCCACGGCGCGGGCTGGGTGGAGACCGGCACCGATCCGATCGGCCTGCCCGATATCGAGCTCGCGCCCACCGGGCACCCGCAATGGGTGACGCGCTACCTTCCCCGCGACGATGCGGCCGAGGCCGAAGCGCCCGACGGCAATCTGCTGGCGCCGTGACCGCACGACGATCCACTCTCGCATCCGCGCCGCACGCACCCTATCTCCCCTCTGGCATCCCCGAAAGAACAGAGATAGAACGCCCTTCATGCTGACTCACATCAAGAAGCATCGGTGCATCGAATGCTGACTCACA
>JASLBO010000390.1 GCA_030146605.1 Sphingomonas sp.
GAACCCGCTTTGCCATTTCACGTAGCCGCGCTCTATCAATTTACGCGATTCGACGATTGCGAGGCGGTCAAGGCCCCGCTCGCCCGGCTGTGCGACGTGCAGGGGGTGAAGGGCACGTTGCTGCTGGCGCCCGAAGGGATCAACGGGACGATCGCTGGGAGTGAGACGGCGATCGAGGCAGTGCTCGCGCACATCCGCGGCCTGCCCGGCTGTGCCGCGCTCGACGTCAAGCATTCGCGCGCCGCGAGCATGCCGTTTCACCGCATGAAGGTGCGGATCAAGCGCGAGATCGTGACGATGGGCGAGCCCGATCTCGATCCGACCGATGCCGGCGAATATGTCGCGCCGCAGGATTGGAATGCGCTGATCGATGCGCCCGACACGATTCTGATCGACACGCGCAACGACTATGAGGTGGCGATCGGCAGCTTCGCCGGCGCGATCGACCCGAAGACGCACAGCTTCAGCGAGTTTCCCGAATGGGTGCGGGCACATCGCCATGAATGGGAGGCGCGCGGGGAGAAGCCCAGGATCGCGATGTTCTGCACCGGCGGCATCCGCTGCGAGAAGTCGACGGCGTTGCTCAAGGCCGAGGGGCTCGACCAGGTCTATCATCTCAAGGGCGGGATCCTCGCTTATCTGGAGCAGGTGCCGGCCGGGCAGAGCCGCTGGCAGGGCGAATGCTTCGTGTTCGACGAGCGCGTGTCGGTTCGGCACGGGCTCGAGCTCGGCAGCTATGGCCTGTGCCGCGCCTGTCGCAGGCCGGTCAGCGAAGCCGAACAACTGTCGCCGCTGTTCGTCGAAGGCGTGGCCTGTCCCGCCTGCCATGCCGAGCGGACCGACGCGCAGCGCGAGCGCTATGCCGAACGACATCGCCAGGCCGAGCTGGCGGCGGCGCGGGGGGAGGCGCATATCGGCGCGCGCTTTGCGGAGCACGAGGCTGACTGAGCCGATCCTCTACAGCTTCCGCCGCTGCCCCTATGCGATGCGCGCGCGAATGGCGCTGACGGTCAGCGAGACGCGTTGCGAGGTCCGCGAGGTCAGGCCTCGCGACAAGCCCGCCGAGCTGATCGCCGCTTCGCCCAAGGCGACGGTGCCCGTTCTGGTGCTGCCCGATGGCAGGGTGATCGACGAGAGCCTCGACATCATGCACTGGGCCCTCGGCCGCAACGATCCCGAAGGCTGGCTGGCCGGCGACGATGCCGCGCTGATCCAGGCCAATGACGGCCCGTTCAAGCACCATCTCGATCGCTACAAATATCCCGACCGCCATGCGTCCGATCCGGCGGAGCATCGCGGGCTGGGCCTTGCGATGCTGGCCACGTTGGAAGCGCGGCTGGCGGCGGGGGCGTATCTCTGCGGGGAACGGCGCTCCCTGACCGATGCGGCGATCATGCCCTTCGTGCGGCAATTCGCCGCGGTCGACCGCGACTGGTTCGCCGGACAACCGCTGCCCGGGGTGCAGCGCTGGCTCGCCGGGCAGATCGCGTCGCCGCTGTTCGCCGCGGTAATGGTCCAGCGCCCGCAATGGCGACCAATTTAGAGGCTCCTGGCGATCAGCAGCTTCATGATCTCGCTCGACCCGCCATAGATGCGCTGGACCCGCGCGTTGCGCCACATCCGGGCGATCGGATAGTCGTTGATATAGCCGTAGCCGCCATGGAGCTGGAGGCATTCGTCGACCACCTGCCATTCGCTCTCGGTGACCCAGAGCTTGGCGATCGCGGCGCTGGTGAGGTCGAGCGTACCCGCGAGCTGGCGCGCGATGCAGTCGTCGACATAGACCCGCGCGACTTCGGTCTTGGCCTTGCACTCGGCGAGCTTGAACTGGGTGTTCTGGAAATCGAACACGCGCTGGCCGAAAACCTCGCGCTCCTTGACATATTCGGTGGTCACGGCGACCGCGCGCTCCATCGTGATCACGCTGGAGACTGCGATGACGAGGCGCTCGCGGGGGAGCTCGGCCATCAGCTGGCGGAAGCCCTGGCCTTCGCTGGCGCCCAGCAGATTGTCGGCGGGGACCCAGACGTCGTCGAAGAACAGCTCGGAAGTGTCCTGCGCATCGAGCCCGATCTTGTCGAGCGCCTTGCCGCGGCGGAAGCCTTCGGCTCGCTCCGTTTCCACCACCAGGAGCGACACGCCCTTTGCGCCCGCCGCAGGATCCGTCTTGGCGACGACGACGATGAAGTCGCCGATCTGTCCATTCGAGATGAAGGTCTTGGCCCCGTTGATCCGATAGCCGTTGCCGTCCTTGATCGCCGTCGTGCGGATCGCCTGGAGGTCCGATCCCGCGCCGGGCTCGCTCATCGCGATCGCGGCGACGCTCTCGCCCGAGCAGAGTTTGGGGAGCCAGCGGTGCTTCTGCTCCTCGGTGCCGTGGGCGAGGACATAAGGCAGGATGATGACGTTGTGGAGCGACAGCGCGAAACCTTCGATACCATCGCGGCCGACTTGCTCAACGAGGGTGACGTCATGGCGGAAGTCGCCGCCAGCGCCGCCATATGCCACGGGGATCGACACGCCGAGCAGCCCGGCCTCGCCCGCCTGCCGCCAGAAGGCGCGCTCGACCTGGCCGGCGTCGCGCCAAGTTGCGATGCGCTCGGGCGGGGCTTCGCGCGCGAAGAAGCGCGCGGAGGATTCCGCGAGTGCCACGAGTTCGGGATCGTCGCGCCATCCGGGAGAAGAGCCATTGAGCACGGACATGAAAACTCCTCTCGCTGTAGCTAGTCCGGTGCTCCTGCGAAAGCAGGAGTCCAAGGTCTCAAATCGCGTCGCTCGCGGCTCTGGGCTCCTGCTTTCGCAGGAGCACCGCAGCGTTGCGATATTGGCAGCTTACCGCGGCGCCATCCGGATCGCGCCGTCGAGGCGGACGTCTTCGGCGTTGAAATAGGGGTTGCGCAGCATCTCGAGCGCGAGGCTGGCATAATCCTCGGGCACGCCGAGCCGCTTGGGGAAGGGGACCGAAGCCGCGAGCGCTTCCTTCACCTGCGGTGGCGCCGCGTTCATCAGCGGAGTATCGAAGATGCCGGGCAGGATCGTGTTGATCCGGATTCCCTCGGAAGCAAGGTCGCGCGCGATCGGCAGGGTCATGCCGACGATTCCGCCCTTCGAGGCCGAATAGGCTGCCTGGCCGATCTGGCCGTCCTCGGCGGCGACGCTCGCGGTGTTGACGATCGCGCCGCGCTCGCCGCCTTCGCCGGGCTCGAGCGTGAGCATGCCGGCCGCGCTCTTCACGATGCAGCGGAAGGTGCCGACGAGGTTGACCTGAATTACCCAGTCGAACGCCGCGGTGGGGAATTGGCGGATCTCGCCGGTCGCCTTGTCGCGGCCGACCGTCTTGAAGGCGTTGCCGACCCCGGCGCAGTTGACGAGGATCCGCTCCTGGCCATTCGCTTCGCGCGCTTTGGCGAAGCCGGCATCGACTTCGTCGTCGGAGCGGACGTCGACCTTGCAGAAGATGCCCCCGATCTCGGCGGCAAGCGCCTCGCCCTTCTCCGCATTCATGTCGAACAAGGCGACCTTTGCGCCGGTGGCAGCGAGTGCGCGGGCGGTCGCCGCGCCGAGGCCCGATGCGCCGCCGGTTACCACCGCGGCCGTGTTTTCGAAGTTCATTCCAGTCTCCTAGCCAATCGTGCCCGCGGCCTTGAACGCCGCGATTTGAGGTTCGTCATGTCCGAGTCCCGCCAGCACCCGGTCGGTCCAGTCGCCGGCCAGCGCCGGCTGCGGCGTGGCTGCCGGAGTGGCCGTGAAACGCGGCGCGGGGGCGGGGGCGCCGCCCGTGAAGATGCCCCGCGCGACATTGTGCGGATGCGCCGCCGCTTCGTCGAAGGTCAGGACCGGCGAGACGCACGCCTCGGGGGCGAAATGGGCGACCCACTCGCCGCGGGTTCGGGTGGCGAAGATCGCGGCGAAGCGTTCGGTGCGGGCGGGCCATGCGGCGGCATCCATCTGGCCGGCGCTGTCTTCACCGAGACCCGCGACGAGCGCTGCGTAGAATTGCGGCTCGATCGCGCCGACCGCGACATGGTTGCCGTCGGCGCAGGCATAGGTTCGGTAGAAGGGCGCGGCGCCGCTCAGCAGGTTCGCGCCCGGGCCGTCCTGCCACATGCCGGCAGCCTTGAAGCCCCAGCTCATGCTGGCGAGCAGCGCCGCGCCGTCGGTCATCGCGGCATCGACGACCTGGCCCGGCGCGCCCATCCGGACGGCGAGCAGCGCGCTGACCATGCCGAAGGCGAGCAGCATCCCACCGCCGCCGAAATCGCCGATATAATTGACCGGGGCAACAGGGGCCGCGCCCGGCGCGCCGATGCCGTCGAGCAGCCCGGCGATCGCGATATAGTTGATGTCGTGGCCGGGGGCTTGCGCGAGCGGGCCATCCTGACCCCAGCCCGTCATTCGGCCGTAGACGAGGCGCGGATTGTCGGCGAGCAGCACTTCGGGGCCAAGCCCGAGCCGCTCCATCACGGCAGGGCGGAAGCCTTCGATGATGCCGTCGGCATCGCGGCAGAGGGCGCGCGCGATGGCGGCGCCTTCCGGGGACTTGAGTTCGACGCCGATCGCCTTGCGGTTACGCGCCAGCGCGTGCGGGCCGAAGCTGGCGCCAGGGCGCTCGATGCGGATCACTTCGGCGCCGTGGTCGGCGAGCATCATCGCAGCGAAGGGAGCGGGGCCGATGCCGCCGAACTCGATGATGCGGAGGCCGGAGAGGGTGCCCATCAGAATCCTCCCCCGGAGGGGGGGCGAGTTGCGTAATCCCTCACAACGCCTCGATAATCGTCACATTGGCCACGCCGCCGCCTTCGCACATCGTCTGGAGGCCATAGCGCAGCCCGCGCTTGCGCAGCGCGTGCACCAAAGTCGTCATCAGCTTGGTTCCCGAGGCGCCAAGCGGGTGGCCCAGTGCGATGGCGCCGCCATTGACGTTGAGCCTCGCCGGATCGGCGCCGGTATGTTCGAGCCACGCCAGCGGCACCGGCGCGAACGCTTCGTTGACTTCGTAGAGGTCGATATCGTCGATCGACATGCCCGCGCGCTGCAAGGCGCGGTCGGTGGCGAACAGCGGTTCCTCGAGCATGATCACCGGGTCGCCGGCAGTGACGGTGAGGTTGTGGATGCGGGCGAGCGGGGTGAGCCCGTGCGTCTTTAGCGCAGCCGCGCTGACCACCATCACCGCCGAGGCGCCGTCGCAGATCTGGCTGGCATTGCCCGCAGTGATCACGCCGCCTTCGACCAAAGTCTTGAGGCTGCCCAGTCCCTCGAGGCTGGCGTCGAAGCGGATGCCCTCGTCCTGCCCGTGCGTCCCCGGTCCTTCGGGGGTGTCGATGTCGACTGGCAGGATCTCGTCGGCGAAGTCACCCCGCTCGACCGCCGCGGCGGCGCGGCGATGGCTTTCGAGCGCATAGGCGTCGAGTGCTGCACGGCTATGGCCGTATTTCTTTGCGATCATCTCGGCGCCGGTGAACTGGCTGAAGCCGCGCACCCCGAAGCGCGCGAGTTGCTTGTCGCTATACGGCTTGGCACCCGCGACCGAAGTGCCCATCGGCACGCGACTCATATGCTCGATCCCGGCGGCGATCACAACGTCCTGCGTGCCCGACAGCACGGCCTGCGCGGCGAACTGGATCGCCTGTTGCGAGCTGCCGCATTGGCGGTCGATCGTCACTGCGGGGATGCTCGCGGGCAGGCCCGAGGCGAGCAGGGCGTTTCGGCCGATATGCAGTGCCTGTTCGCCCGCCTGGCCGACGCAGCCCATGATCACGTCGTCGATCGCGCGCGGATCGACTCCGCTGCGCGCCGCGACTTCGGCGAGGACTGCCCCGGCGAGGTCGACCGGATGCCAGCCGATCAGCCTGCCGCCCCGCCTGCCGCCGGCAGTGCGCACCGCCGCGACGATATAAGCCTCCGCCATCCCGCTCTCCCATGCGGCCATTGGTGGCCGTCAACTTACATCAGTGTAAGTGGGGCGGGAGGGCGGAGGCAAGGGGTCAGTCGCCGCGATCGCCCTGGTTGCGCGGCTTCTTGTGCTCGCTATGATGGCGCACGTCCTGCGCGAGGCTGCGGCCTGCATCGACCACATCGCTGAACCGGCCTTTATCGTCGCGGCGCACATAGCGCTTGTCGCCCTTGTGAGGCTCGATCAATTCACGTTCGCTCATGCTTCTCTCCCTTGCTTCCAGACCAAGAATCAACGAGATTCGCGCATTGTTCCGCGCTGGAATTTTCGCTACGGGACACCCATCTGGTATTGTGGACGCAGCAGCTTGCCGTCCGTCTTCCCTTTTCGCGCGCAGCAGAGTAAAGGCACCGCCACTTTTGCTCGCGCGCACCCGAGAGGCATTTTGTTTGGCTAAAGAAGAACTCCTGGAAATGCGCGGACAGGTCGTTGAGCTTTTGCCCAACGCCATGTTCCGCGTCCGGCTCGAGAACGATCACGAGATTCTCGGCCATACTGCCGGCAAGATGCGCAAGAACCGCATCCGCGTGCTGGTCGGCGACGAAGTCCTTGTCGAGCTCACGCCCTACGACCTGACCAAGGGCCGTATCACCTACCGCTTCAAGTGAGCGGCGGGCCTGTGCGGCTCGTCCTCGCCTCCACTTCGCCGCGCCGGCTCGATCTGCTCAGACGGATCGGCGCCGAACCCGCGCGTGTCGCTGCGCCCGATGTCGACGAAGATGTCCGCGCCGGCGAACTGCCGCGCGACTATGTGTTGCGCGTCGCGATCGACAAGGCGCAGGCGGTGGAGCGTGCGGTGGACGAGATCGTCCTTGCCGGAGATACCACGATCGCGGTCGGCCGGCGCATCCTCGCCAAGCCAGCGGACGAAGCCGATCTGCGGCGGATGCTGGCGTTGCTTTCGGGGCGGCGACACCATTGCCTGTCGGCAGTCTGCCTGATCGGGCTGGACGGCAAGCCCCGCACGCGCATCTCGGACACCGTGGTCACCTTCAAGCGGCTGAGCGACGCCGAGATCGACTGGTATGTCGCCAGCGGCGAGGGGATGGGCAAGGCCGGCGGCTATGCGATCCAGGGCAAGGCCGAGGCATTCGTGCGCTTCCTGTCGGGAAGCCATTCGGGCGTGGTCGGGCTACCCGTGTTCGAGACCCGCGCGCTACTGGAAGCGGCGGGCTACAGCCTTGGCTGAATGGCTTTACGAGGCCGGGATCGGCGAGAACCGCGCTGCTTTGGTCTCGCGTGGGGTCATCTGGAAGGCGCGGATCGAACTCGAAGACGCGGGTGCGCGTCATGGCGCGGTGCTGAATGCGCGGCTGATCGACAAAAATACGGGCAAGGTGACATTCGAAGGTGGCGAGGCGCTTTGCGATCCGCTGCCGCAGGGGATCACGCAGGGCGGGGCGCTGCGGGTGAAGATCGTCCGCGAGGCGATTCCCGAGGCAGGCCGGCCGAAGCTGCCCAAGGCGGTACCCGCGGGTGCCGATGCGGTGGCGGGCGAGGGGCTGGACCTGCTGGCGCGAATCACCGCAAGCGGCGTGCCGGTGCGGATGCTGCGTGCGCATGAGCCCGACGCGCTCGAAGAAGCGGGCTGGTCCGAAGTGCTCGAAGAAGCGGTGACGGGCGAAATCGCGTTTCCGGGGGGCGCGCTGCGGCTGTCGCCGACACCGGCAATGGTCTTGTTCGACGTCGACGGCGGCGGGCCGTTGGAGCCGCTCGCGGTCGCTGCGGCACATGCGGTGGCGCGCGCGATCGAGCGGCACGGCATTACCGGCTCGATCGGCATCGATTTCCCGACCCTGGCCAACAAGGCGGCACGGCAAGCCGTGGCCGAGGCGATCGACGCCGCGCTGCCGCAGCCGTTCGAACGCACCACCGTCAACGGCTTCGGCTTCCTCCAGATCGTGCGGCGGCGGACGCGGGCTTCGCTCCCCGAATTGCTGCGCGCCGATCCGGTGGGGGCCGAGGCGCGCGCCGAGCTTCGCCGCATCGAGCGGCTTCCCCCGCCGCCGCCAGCCACCCATATGGTGACCAGGCGAATCGCCAACCGGCTGGCGCAGCGGCCCGAATGGACCGCCGAACTGGCCCGACGCATCGGCGGCACGACGGCGTTCGTCGCCCCCAGGGAGTAGACATTGGCAAAGCGTGACGGCTGCCCGATCTGCGGCACAGCGACCGAACTCGAGTTCAAGCCCTTCTGCAGCCGCGGCTGCAAGGATCGCGACTTGCTGCAATGGCTGGGCGAGGGGTATCGCGTGCCCGGCGAACCCGTCGATCTCACACGAGAAAGCGGGCTAGACAGCGCGCGGGACGCCGACTAAGAGGCCCGCTCCCCGGCCACGCCGGGGCATGCCCGGGTAGCTCAGTTGGTAGAGCATGCGACTGAAAATCGCAGTGTCGGCGGTTCGACCCCGTCCCCGGGCACCATTCTCTCAATAGCTTGGCGAGTGGGTGATCCGGGTCATGCGACCGGCGCGTGCGAGCCCGTATAATCATGCCCGGAATTTCCCGACTGTCAGCGGATTCGCCGAACCTTCGTTTCTCTTCGAGGTGGCCAGGAAGTGCCGGTTCTCGAGAAAGCGGGTCGGCGGGTCCAGCAGGCCAATGCCGGGCAACTCGCTACATGCTGGTTCACACGCGGAACGGCCCTACGAACAGCTCCGCCGAACGATCATAGACCCGTGGTGTCAGCCTGCTGGCGACGCTCCATGCAGGCAAGGAAATTAGAAGAGCGATAGTTCAGCGTCAGGTATGTGCCGCTATCAATCGCTTGTATCGACAAAGTGATAGCGCCGACACCGGCAGGCAGTCCCTCTCGCCATTCCGTTTCGTAAGCACGCTTGCCGTTGTCGATGTCCTGCTGGAAGTTGAAGTCCAAGGCACCGTTCTTGCCTGTTTCGGTAAATGCCCCTCCCCCATATTTTTTCTCAAGTATTATCCTGAGCTTTTTAAATGCCTCCCTGGCTAGAGTGCCGGTAGTGTCCGAGGAGTACGTTTTGCCCAGCCCTGAAACAGTACAAATTTCACCGGATGGATCGGTCATCGCCGTATACGCGTCGAACTCCACATATGGAGAAGGTGGCGTGACATTGAATAGATAGTCGATCTTAGTTTTTTCGGGACTATACTGTTTGACATTTGAGCCTAGGCGAATCCCGAAGGCCTGCGCGCGCGCCGCGGGCGTTATGGCCAGAGCCAACACGATAGCGGCTATCCTATACATGATCTTCCCCGTGAATTTTATAGCGTTTCGGTGGTGGCCGATCGCCCAGCGAAGATCAATCGGCTTGAAAGCGCCTCGCTCATCTCGTGCTCCTGCCTTCGCAGGAGCACGAGATGTGAGCAGCCTGCTCCCCCTTGCAACCCGCTTCCCCCCGCGCTAACCGGCCAACATGCATCAAGAGTCGGGCGGCGCCCGACACCAACCTGCTCCCGGGCAAGGTGGTGCTTGCGCAATTTTTTGCGCAAGGATGTGGCCGTCATGGCAACCCCCGGGGTTCTCCATTCAGCCACGCGTCGCGAGCCTCCTGATGCATTCGAGCAACAAGAGAGAGTGTACGCGTGACCAAGCAGCCCCAGCAATTCGCCAGCGACAATTATGCCGGAATCTGCCCCGAAGCCTGGGCAGCGATGGAAGCCGCCAACAAAGGCTACGCGCCGGCTTATGGCGAGGATGACTGGACCCAGCGGGCGTCGGACGCTTTCCGCAAGCTGTTCGACAGCGAATGCGAAGTGTTCTTCGCGTTCAACGGCACCGCCGCCAATTCGCTCGCGCTCGCCTCGCTGTGCCAGAGCTTTCACAGCGTGATCTGCTCCTCTTCGGCGCATGTCGAGACCGACGAGTGCGGCGCGCCCGAATTCTTCTCGAACGGCTCCAAGCTGCTGGTCGCGACCACTTCGGATGGCAAGCTCACGCCGCGCGCGATCCGCGACGTCGCGACGAGCCGTTCGGACATCCACTTCCCCAAGCCGCGCGTGGTGACGATCACCCAGCCGACCGAGACCGGGCAGGTCTATTCGATCGAAGAGATTCGCGCGATCTCCGCCACGTGCCGCGCGCTCGGCCTCAAGCTGCACATGGATGGCGCGCGGTTCGCCCAGGCTTGCGCGCATCTCGGCTGCGAACCCGCCGACATCACCTGGCGCGCCGGCGTCGACGTGCTTTGCTTCGGGGGCACCAAGAACGGCATGGCGGTGGGCGAGGCTATCCTGTTCTTCGATCGCGCGCTGGCGCAGGATTTCGATTATCGTTGCAAGCAAGCGGGGCAGCTCGCCTCGAAGATGCGCTTTCTCGCGGCGCCCTGGGTCGGGATGCTCGAAAGCGGGGCGTGGCTGCGCAATGCCGCGCACGCCAATGGCTGCGCGGCGCGGCTGGCGGCGGCGATCGCCGATGTGCCTGAAGTCGAGCCGATGTTCCCGGTCGAGGCCAACGCGGTGTTCCTGCGCGCCCCTGCGGCGTTGATCGAAGGACTGCGCGTGCGCGGCTGGTCGTTCTACACTTTCATCGGTGGCGGCGCCCGGTTCATGTTCGCCTGGGATGCGGATCCCGCCCGGGTCGACGCGCTGGCGGCGGATATCCGCGCAGCCAGCCAGGCCATGGCGGACACTGCCGTGGCAGCCTAGCCGCGCGCGGTATCGATCGTTCGGCTGCGTGCGACGGCGGCGCTCACCAATATCCCGCCGAGAATCAGCGCCATGCCGGCAAGATGATGGGCGTGGAGCTGCTCGCCGAGCGTGAGCGCCGCAAGCAGCGCGCCGAACAGCGGCATCAGCGTGATCGCCTGGCCGGCGCTCGCCGGGCCAACGGTGGACACCGCGGCGTTGAACAGGGTGTAGGCGACCACCGACGGCAGCAATGCGACATAGACCACGGCGCCGATCACTTGCGGCGTGAAGTGCATCGCAGCGATCTCGCGCCATTCGGTGGCGGCGAGCGGCAGCATCGCGAGAACGCCGATCGCGAAGGTGACGGCGAGGAAGCTCTGGCCATGGAGCTTCGGGCGCAGCCGGAGCAGCGAAGTGTAGAACGCCCAGGTGACGACGCCGCCGAGGATCAATGCGTCACCGTGATTGAATGTGACTTGCGAGAGCGCAGTGAGATGGCCCTGAAAGACGATGACCACTACGCCCAAGGTCGATAGCGCGACGCCGAGGACTGCGCCCAGGCCGGCACGGGCGCGGAAGATCACCAGATCGACGATCAGCACCAGCGCGGGAATCGCCGCCTGAAGCAGCATGCCGTTGCTCGCCGTGGTGTAGCGCAGGCCCGAGTAGAGAAAGGCATTGAACGCCGCGACGCCGAGCAGGCCGAGTAGTACGATGATCGGCCAGTTGCGCGCGACCGCCGCGCGATCCTCGGCGAAATGGCGCGCGGCGAAGGGTGCGATCACCAGCAATGCGCCGGTCCAGCGGAGCAAAGCGAGGAAGAAAGGCGGGATGGCGTCGTGCACTGCGCGGCCGACGATCGAATTGCCTGCCCAGAGCAGCATCACGATCGCGAGCATGGCGTAAGCGGCGGTCCGGGGGCGCAGGCGAGTCATGCGCGCGCTCTAGGATGCGCGGTCGACGATGGCGAGCGGCGAACGGTTTCGCCACCGGTGCGCAGCATGATAAGCCGCGGGCGCTCGCCGCGGTGACGCCGTTCCTTCCCGCCGCCGAGCCGCTCGCGGCCCGAGGTTAGCGCACCGGCGGCGAGCGCATCACAGCGCGCGGAAGCGGAAGTCGCGGAAGCGCGCCTCGCCTTCGCCCGCCGAATAGAGGCCGGGGCGTAGCATCAGGAAGCCGCCGCGGACATTATGGTGATAGCCCGAGACTTCCATGCCGCGATCGAAGCGCTTCCATGTCTGGCCGCCATCGCCCGAGGTGTGGAAGGAGATGACGTGGCGGTTGTTGGTCACGCGCATCCGCATCCGCCGGCCGTAGGGATTGGCGGGGCGCCCGCGCTCGATGCCATATTGATGCGTGACGAAGCGCTTCTCGTCGAAGCCGAGCCCGCAATAGAGCTTCTCGTCATAGAATAGCAGCAGGCCCGCGATGCCGCCCGGCGCGATCTCCACGTCGCATTCGAACTGATAGGCCTGATCGCCGGCGATGAGGAGGAGCGGCGAAGAGCTGCTCGGCGCCGTGCCGCTGGCCTTGAGCACCAGCGCGCCGTCTTCGACGCGCTGGCGACGTGCCTCGTCAGGGGCGGGCTTGAAGAAATTCCATTTGCGGCCGAGCTGGAGCGGCGCGCGGAAATCGTCCGAGAGCGGCTGGCCGTGGGGGAGGGCAGTGCCGCCCTTCGGCTTGCGGATCGGCTGCGAGAGGTCGCCGCCCTTCATCCGGAACCAGCCGTCTTTCGTCCACTCGGTCGGGTCGAGCAGCGCCTGACGGCCGAGCGTCCAATAACCGTTCTCGAAGCCGTGATAGATCGACCACCAGCTGCCGTCGGGGGCCTCGACCAGCGAGGCGTGCCCGCGCGACCACCATTTCTCGTTCACGCTGGTGGTGCGCACCAGCGGGTTGCCCGGATGCTGTTCCCACGGCCCGTGGATCGAGCGCGAGCGCGCGGCGATGACCATGTGGCCGGTGGGCGGTCCGGCGGTGCCGCCTACTGCGGTGATCATGTAGAAATATTCGCCGTGGCGGTGGAGCTTCGGGCCTTCGGGCGCGAAGCCCTCGACTTCCCAATCGTCGGGATAGCGCCACGGATCATAGACATGCTCGACCGCGCCGACGGTGGAGAGCCCATCGGCGGAAAGGCGAATCCGGTCGCCGCCCGACAGGAACAGCCAGCGCGAGCCGTCCTCGCCGACTACGTGGCACGGATCGATATGGTTCGGCAGCTTGAGGTCGACCGGATCGCTCCACGGCCCGTCGATATGATCGGCCCAGATCACGAAGATCGAGTTCGGCTTCGACTTTACGGGCACGTAGAGGAAATAGCGGCCGTCATGCTTTTCGAGGCTGACTGCCCAGACCGAGCCGATATTCCGGGTAAGCGCGGCCTTGCGCGGCTGCCAGTTCACCAGATCGCGCGAGTGCCAGATGGTGAGCCCCGGATAGGAATCGAAGCTCGAAAAGGTCATGTAATAGTCGGCGCCGTCCTTGAGGATGGCGGGATCGGGATGATCGCCCGAGATCAGCGGATTGAGGAACCTGCCGTTGCCGAGATCGGCGATACGCTGATTGTCGAAGCCGCGCTTCCAGTCGGGCGCGGGTGCGGCGGCGGCCTCGTCGGGGCGGACAAGAGCCGCGGCACTTCCCGCCAGCGCCGCCGCGAACGATTCCCGCCTGCTGATCTTCATGCTGTCCTCTTTCAGTTTCGTGCCAAGGGCGGCAGCCGGCAAAGGCGGCCGCCGCTTCGCCTCAGAACGTCACGCGCAGACCGCCGGTGACGATCCGGCCGGTGCTGGCATAGGTCTGGGTGACCGGGTTCGCCCCGTACATCGTGCGATATTGCGGGTCGTTGGTCAGGTTGCGTGCCTCGAGCGTGAGCTTGGCGAAATCGGTGACGTTGACCGCGAACGCCAGATCGAGGTTGAGCGTGTCCTCATTATACCCGAAGTCCGAGAATACCGGCGAGTTGCACGCCGCGCCGGCATTGGTGGTGGTGCCCACCGAGCAGGTGCCGCTCGCCAGCGGGAAGCGATTGACATAGCGCTTGCGGAACGCCCCCGAAACGCGCGCCGACCATATGCTGTTCTCGTAATAGAGCGTGGCGTTGAAGGCGTCGGGCGAGGTGTTGAGGAACGGCCCTTCGGCATAGCTGTTCGCCGCAGTCGCGGCGGACCCGGTCTGGGTGGTGTTGAGCACCGTGCCGGTGAGGTAGTTCAGGCTGGAATCGATGTGGGTATAATTGGCAGTGATGCCCATCTTGTCGAACGGCGCGGGCAGGAACCAGAAATCGGTCTGCAGATTGACTTCGACACCCTTGATCTCGCCGCCCGGCGCATCCTTGAACTGGCGGATCCCCCATACGCCGCCGCCCAGCGTATAGGCCTTGAGCGTCGGGCTGACGATCGAGTCTACGATCTGGGCATAGACCGCAGGCTCGAACACGGTGCGCAGCGGCGCCTCGAGCGCGATCTGCTGCGGGAAGGACGAGATGTCCTTCCTGAAGAAATTGACCGCGATCAGCCCGTTGTTGCGGAAGTATTTTTCGAAACTGAGGTCGAGATTGGTCGCCCGGAAGGGATTGAGATAGGGGTTGCCCACCGTGACCGTCGGCGCGGCGCCCGCGGCGTTGAGCCCGGTAGCGAATGCAGTGGTGCCCGGGGTCAGGCTGGAAAGCTGCGGGCGCGAGATCACTTCGGCCGCGGCGAAGCGGATCAGGAAGCCGTCGGCGACTTCCCAATTGGCGTTCATCGACGGCAGCCAGTCCCAATACTCGTTGTGCGCGGCCACCGGCAGCGACGGCGTCGCCGGCGTG
>JASLBO010000397.1 GCA_030146605.1 Sphingomonas sp.
GGCGTCGGCGGCGGGCGTGATGAGCTTCCTGCGCACGATGGCGGGCGCGATCGGGACGTCGATCTCGGCGACGATGTGGGACAATAGCAGCCGGGTTGCGCGCAGCGAGATCGTCTCGAAACTCAATACCCAGGCGACCACCGAGGCGATGGCCGCGCAGGGCTTCTCGGTCGATCAGATCCGCGCGGTGATCGTGCAACTGGTGGACAAGGAAGCGATGGCGCTGGCGACCACGCACATCTTCCTGATCTCGGCGGTGGTGTTCGCCTTTGCGGCGATGATCATCTGGCTGACCCCGCGGCCGACCCGGGCGGTCGAGATGGGGGCGGCGCACTAGGTCCCCATCGTCATCCCGGCTTTTCGCCCGGACGACGGTTAGTGGTTACAGGCAGCGCGGGTCGCGCACCGGCGGTTCGCTGCCGCGGGTCAGCCAGCGGCCGTCCGGCGCCTGATATTTCTCGCCCGGCGCGCTGCGCAGGATCAGATTGCAGCCGGTGACGAACGCCATCTGCTGGACCGTCGAGCCCGAAGCGGCCTGCGCGGTATATTGCTTCTTGCGCTGGATGTTGATGTTGTTGACCAGCGCCTGCAGCGCCGGGGTCGCGGCTCCGACCACGCCGAGATAGCCGTCGGGCTGCTCGCCGACCTGGCCCGCAGCGCGCGCCGCCGCATAGGCCGGATCGCGCTGGGCAGAAGCGGGCGCGGCGATCAGCATGGCTGTCGCGAGCGCGGCGGTGAAGAACATGGGGCGCATCAGAATATCCCTGGATTTTCCTGGATCAGTGTCTTCGCCTTGTTGTCGAGACGGTACACCACTTCCTGGGTGATCGATATGTTGAGGTTGATGACGATCGGCTTGTCGGGCGCAGACACGTTGACGCACCCGCCGATCACCATGATCGGAAGCATCGCCAAAAAACCTGCTGTTCGCTTCAACCGCATTATAGCTCCCTTTATCGCAGCTTTTCGCTTTCGCGCGGCTGAACCGGTTTCACGCCGCCCTCGCTCCCGGATCGATCCTGCTCCTGCAGCAAAGCCGGCAGATTGCGCTCGATCAGCCGGTTCGGATCGTACCATGACTGTACCGAATCGAGCAGTTGCTTGAATGGCGCGCTGACCCGGACGTTGAACACGAACGGCAGTTTCGCCAGCCGGCGCAGCACGAAATTGGATTTGGTGCCCTTGCCCTGGCTCACCCCGGCGAAGCGGATCTCGGTGACCATGTCGCCGGCGAGCGGACCGTTCATGGCGATCGTCAGGCTGCGATAGTCGAGCGCCTTGAGCGCCTGAAACGCCATATTGCCCCAGAAGCCGACGTCGCGCTGCGAGATCTCGCCGACATAAGCGAGCGACCCCCCGGCGCGGGCGCTGAGCGTGCCGCCTTCGATGCGGCCGCCTTGCGCGTCGAAGATCATCGGCAGCGTGCCGTCGAAGGTGCCGGTGGCGTCGAGATTGTCGAACGCCATCTCCTTGAGAAACAACGCCGCGTCGGCGCCGATCACCCTGAAGGTCATGCGGCGCTCGCGGCGCTCGCTGAAATCGAGGATCGTCGGCTCGAGCACGAGCTCGCCGCCGGCAAAGGGCCAGCGCGCGCCCTCCACCTCGACGCGCCGGCTGTCGAGCAGCCGGTAGCGGATAGTGCCGTTGGTGACCGGCACGCCGGGATTGATCTCCGCCGCGGTGGCAAGCTGGCCGGGTGCGGACCGCAGGTTGAGCAAGTCGGTGAAGTGCAGCTCGGTGGCGAGCCCGCGCACCGGACCGAAGGCCGCGGCGAGATCGGTGGCGAGGGTGCCGAAGCGGCCGGTGCTGGTCACCCCGTCGGGGGTCCAGTCGATCCGGCCCTCGCCCTTCACGGTGCCGGTGACGTCGGCGATGACGCCGAAGGTCAACGCGGTGAGATCGCTCGGCTGCAGCCCGCCCTCGGCGAAGCGCAACCCCGGCATATGGATCGCTGCATTGCCCCGGCCGTTGCCGAGATCGTGCCGGATCTCGACGCGGGCGACCGGTATCCCGGCGGCCGGCGTGTTCAGCTCCGCCGTCGCGACCATGGCGTTGCCGGCCAGGCGCAATACCGCGTCGTTGCTCGCCAGCGGGTGGAAGCGCGCTGGGGTGGCCGCGTCGGACAACTGGAACTTGCCGGTGAGCGAGAGCCCGGCGTCGCGCATCTGCCAGTCGCCCGCCGCGCCGGAGATCACCAGCGGGATCGCGCCGATCTGGCCCCCGAGCCCGGCGAAATCACCGGCGATGCGGTCTGCGAAGCTGCCGCGGAGCGCAGTCACATCGAGCCGGGTGGGGTTTGCCGCGCCGAGCAGCACACGCGTGTCGGCGACCGAGAAGCGGCGCGTGCCGAGATCGACCCGCGCCTCGGCCGTGGTCAGCTGCAACGGGCTCGAGCCAATGCGCCCGCGCAGGTCCGCGCGGGCGACTCGGACGCCGCCGCCCATCCCCGTCGGCGAAATGCCGAGCATCGCGCCGCCGATCGGGCAGGCATGGAGGCTTCCGGGGGCCAGCACCGCGCCGGCCACGGCGATGCGCCGATAGCCGATCGGCGCGCAATCGGGGTTCAGCGTCACCCGCCCGCCCCGCCAGCGCGCATCGAGCGGGAGCGACAGTCCGTCGATCCGGCCGTTCGCCACCGGGCCGGAGATCGTCGCGACGGTATGCAGCGTGCCGGCGTCGCCGCCCAGCACGAAGGAAACCCGCGACAGCGCCAGCGACGCCCCGCCCGCGGCATAGGGCGTGACCATGCCGGTGCCATGCAGCCGATCGTCGCCCGGCTTTTGCGAGAGCCGCATCCGCATCTCGGGCATGCCGCCGCCGCGAAGTGTCAGGCTGCCGTTGATGCGCGGCATAGCTGTTTCGCTGTTTCCGGTCACGCCGCGGCCGCGATCGAAGGCCAGTCTCGTGCCGTTGGCCGCGACGATCGCGACGCGCGGGACGCTGTAACGGAGCCCGCCTTGCGACATGTCGAACGACAGTGCCGCCGTCGCGTCGAACCCCGCAGCGGCCTGCGCCGCGGAACGGGCCAGCCGCTCGGCCAGCGGCGCCAGCGGGGTGCCTTGTGCGGTGGCGGCCGCGGCGCGGATTTGCCCACGCAATGCGAGCGGCAGGCTTGCGGTGCGCGCGACCACGGTCCCGCGATAGGCGAAGCCGCTGCGCTGCTGGCGATAGTCCCCGGCAAGTTCCAGCGCTGCGGCGGCGGCTTCGGGCGCCTCCAGACGGCCCGTACGAAGCGCGAGCCGGCCGTTCGTCGCGCTGATGCCCCCCTCGAACGACACCCGTCCGCGCACCGCGGAAATGCGCCGCCCCGCGGTCTCGAGGCGCGCCAAGGCGATATCGGCAGCGCCGGTCCAGCTGTCGAGCGCCGCGCCGAACGCGGCTGCGACAGTCATTCTTGGCGCTTCGACGCGCACGCCGGCGCATTGCAGCCGCGTCGCGGCCAGCGGGCCCGAGACCGCGGGGCGTGCCCGGTCGATCCGCAGGCGCAATACCCCCGCCGCGTCCGATACGGCACATCCGGCAAAGTCGAGTCGCGGGGCGGCGATCCGGGCAGTTCCGGCGAAGCCATGGTCGAGCTGGCCTCGGCCCGCCAGCGCGATGTCGACCATGCCGTGCCCGCTGTCCAGCCGCAGCCGCATATCGCCGACGTCGAGCTTGACGTGCGGCAGCGCGAAAGCTCTGCCCGACGGCGGCGGAAGCAGCCGGTCGATCGCGCCAAGCGAGAGCTTTCCGCCGACCACGCGCCCTTTGACGCGGAGGTGTCCGGCGCGAAGCTCGAGCAGCTCGGCGTTCCACGGCGACAGCGACGTGCCGAGCTCGACCCAGTCGGCGACCAGATCGGGATCGCGCGGATCGCCGATCACGACGTCGGTGAGCCGCTGGCGCCACGGGGAGAGTTGCTCGATCCGGTATTGCGCGCGGACGCCGCGCCGGCTCAGCTCGCGGTCGACGAACTCGCGCGCGATCGTCCGGCGCTGGAGCCACGCGGCGAAGAGCGCGGTGCCGATCAG
>JASLBO010000446.1 GCA_030146605.1 Sphingomonas sp.
CTCGGTGATCGACGAGAAATTCACGGGCACCTACAGCCAGCAGTTCCGCGGCGTCGGCGCCACCGAGAAGCCGGCCTCGATCCCCTATCGCGCCAACATGACCGCGCTCGACGCGATGATCGCCGTGGGCGGCCTGAGCGAATTCGCCTCGGGCAATCGCGCGCGGCTGGTGCGCTACGACAAGGCGAGCGGCAAGCAGCGCGAATACAAGGTTCGTCTGGGCGATCTGCTCAAGAGCGGCGATATCTCGGCGAACGTCCGCCTCGAACCGGGGGATGTGCTGATCATCCCCGAGAGCATGTTCTGAGGACGGCCGGCATGGGAAGTCTCTTCGACGAAGCACGCGCGGCGCTCCACGCGATCTGGATGCGGCGGTGGATCGCGCTGGCGGTGGCCTGGGGGCTGTGCCTGCTCGGCTGGCTGGTCGTGTCGCAGATGCCGAACAGCTATGAATCGCGCGCGCGGATCTTCGTGCAGTTGCGCCAGATCCTGCCGACCGACGGCGCTGCCTCGGCCGCACAGCAGCAGCGCGACATCGATCGCGTGCGCCAAACGCTGACCTCGGCGGTCAATCTCGACAAGGTGGTGCGCGGCACCGATCTTTCGCGCACGGTGTCGACGCCGACCGACGTGGCCGACCGGATCGCCGGACTGCAAAAGGCGATCAAGCTCACCGCGCAGCAGGACAATCTGTTCGAGATCACCGTCACCGCGCCGAGCGGCAAGCTGGCGCAGCAGATCGCCCAGAAATTGATCGATATCTTCGTCGAGGAGAATCTCGCCGACGGCCGCGACGCCAGCGGGCAATCGCTGCGCTTCCTCGACCAGCAGCTCGAGGTCCGCCAGAAGGCGCTTCAGGAAGCCGAGGCCAAGAAGGCCGATTTCGCCGCGCGTTTTCTGGGGTCGTTGCCGGGCACAGGTTCGCTCAACGACCGCATCGGCGCAGCGCGGACGCAGCTGGCACAGGTCCAGTCGGACCTGGCGGCGGCGCAGAGCGGACTGAGTGCAGTCAATGGCCAGATGGCGGGTACGCCGGCGAATGTGGCCGGGCAGGGCGCGGCGGTCACCGGACCCGCGCGCGCGCGGCTGGCGGCGATCCAGGGCCAGCTTGCCGAAGGCCGCAGCCGCGGCTGGACCGACAGCCATCCCGACATGATCGCGCTGCGCAGCCAGCTTTCCGCGGCCCAGGCCGCCGCGCGTGCCGAGCCGGTGGCGAGCGGCGCGGCGGGCGCTTCGAACCCGCTTTATCTCAGCCTCCAATCGATGCGGGCCGACAAGGCCGCGACCGTCGCCGCGCTGACCCAGCGCAAGGACCAGATCGAGGACGACCTCGCCCAGTTCGAGGGCAAGATGGCGCAGGCGCCCGGGCTCGCCGCCGAGCAGGGCCAGATCGACCGCGAATATCAGGTCCTCAAGGACCAATATGACAAATTGCTCTCGGATCGCGAGCAGGTGCGCATCCGCAGCCAGGCGCAGACCGAAACCGACGCCGTCAAGTTCAACGTGGTCGACCCGCCGACGCTGCCGCGCGCACCGACCAAGCCCAATCGGCCGCTGCTGTTGATCGCGGTGCTGATCGCCGGGCTCGGCGCGGGTGTCGCCGCGGCGTTCGGGCTCGACAAATTGACGACGACCTTCCCGACCGCGGCGCGGCTGGAAAAGGCGAGCGGCATGCCGGTGATCGGTTCGATCAGCGAAGTGCTGAGCGCGGCGCAGATCGAGATGCGGCGGCGCAAGCTGCGGCTGTTCGCGGGGGCCGCGGCTGGGCTGGCAGTGGCGTTCATCGGGCTGCTCGGGCTCGAATTCGTCCAGCGCGGAATGGGTGCCTGACATGAACGACGAGACCCCCCGCCGCTATCGTGGCTCGCTGCTCGAACGGGCGGCCGAGCAATATGGCTATTTGCGCCCCGCTACGCCGGCGCCCGAGCGCATCATCGTGCCCGAAGAAGAGCCGCTGACGCTGACCGTCCGCGCGCCCGCCGCGCCGGAGCCCGAACCGGTTGCCGTCGAGGTTCCTGGATTCCAGCCCGAACCGGAGCTGCCTGCAGCGCCGTCCGCTGGCCGGCGCCGGGCACCGATCGACCGTATCGCACTGCGTGAGGCCGGCATGCTCGTGCCCGGCGCGCACATCACTGCGATGGCGGAAGAATTCCGCATGGTGAAGCGCCAGCTGCTGCTGACCGCGCGCGCCGTGGCCGCGAAGGACAGCGCCAAGGCGGCCGATCGCGCGCGGATGATCCTCGTCTGTTCGGCGCAGCCCGACGAAGGCAAGACTTTCTGCGCGATCAACCTCGCGCTTTCGCTCGCCGCCGAGAAGGACATGGAGATCCTGCTCGTCGATGCCGATTTCGCCAAGCCCGACGTGCTGGAGCGGCTCGGGCTACCCGTGGGCCCGGGGTTGCTCGACGCGCTTGCCGGCGCGGTGACCGATGTCGAGGCGTGCATCATCGATACCGACGTGCCGCAGCTTTCGGTGTTGCCGGCGGGCACGCGCACGAACGGCGATACCGAATTGCTGGCCAGCGACCGTGCGCGCAAGATCCTCGACGGGCTGGCAAAGGCCAATCCGCGCCGCATCGTGATCTTCGATTCACCTCCTGCGCTCGCGGCGTCGCCCGCTGCGGTGCTGGCGACGC
>JASLBO010000449.1 GCA_030146605.1 Sphingomonas sp.
CAACGTCCGCTACCCGGCGGTGCTCGCCACCACCGGCGACACCGACGACCGCGTCGTGCCCGGCCACAGCTTCAAATACACCGCGGCGCTGCAGGCGGCGGATATCGGCGACAAGCCGCACCTCGCCCGCATCGAGACCCGCGCGGGCCACGGTTCCGGCAAGCCGACCGACAAGATCATCGAGGAAGCCGCGGATCTCTATGCCTTCGCGGCGAAGTGGACCGGGCTGGAAGTGAAGCCGCGCTAGCGGCGAGGGGCTTGTGCATCGAGGGCGTGGACGCGCCCTCGACTTTGTCCGCATAGCCGCACGAGTGATCCGTGCGAGAACGAACCCGGCGAGGCCGTGCCGGACGGCGTGACGGCCGCACAGGCTGGAACGCGTCCGCGCTCGTGCCGCCATCGCAATAACCCGCCGCCGCACCCTTCCCATGGCGGCCGCATCTGCTATGCGCGCTGGGCATGGAACATCATGCCGATTCAATCCTGATCGTCGATTTCGGGAGCCAGGTTACCCAGCTTATCGCCCGCCGCGTGCGCGAGGCCGGGGTCTATAGCGAGATCGCCCCCTTCAATTCCGCCGCCGAAGCGTTCGAGCGGATGCAGCCCAAGGGGATCATCCTGTCGGGCTCGCCCGCCTCGGTGCTGCACGACGAAAGCCCGCGCGTGCCGCAGGTGATCTTCGACTCCGGGCTGCCGATCCTCGGCATCTGTTACGGCCAGCAAGTGATGATGCACCAATTGGGCGGGCAGGTGCAGCTCGGCGATTCGGGCGAGTTCGGCCTCGCCTTCATCCAGATCCAGGACAGTTGCGTGCTGTTCGACGGGCTGTGGGCCGAGGGGGAAAGCCACCAGGTATGGATGAGCCATGGCGACAAGGTCACCGAGCTCGCACCCGGCTTCCGCCCGGTGGCGACCAGCCCCGGCTCGCCCTTCGCCGTCGTCGCCGACGACGCCCGGCGTTACTACGCCACCCAGTTCCATATGGAGGTCGTCCACACCCCCGATGGCGCACGGCTGCTCGCGAATTTCGTGCGCCACGTCTGCGGACTGCAGGGCAACTGGACGATGGCCGAATTCCGCGCCGCCAAGATTGCCGAGATCCGCGCGCAGGTCGGTTCCGGCCGGGTGATCTGCGGACTCTCGGGCGGAGTAGACTCCGCGGTGGCGGCGGTGCTGATCCACGAGGCGATCGGCGAGCAGCTGACCTGCGTGTTCGTCGATCACGGGCTGATGCGCAGCGGCGAGGCCGACCAGGTCGTCAGCCTGTTCCGCGGGCATTACAACATCCCGCTCGTCCATGTGAACGCCGAGACCCTGTTCCTGAACGGGCTTGCCGGGCTCACCGATCCCGAGGCCAAGCGCAAGTTCATCGGCAAGACCTTCATCGAAGTGTTCGAGGAGGAAGCGAAGAAGATCGGCGGGGCCGATTTCCTCGCCCAGGGCACGCTCTATCCCGACGTTATCGAGAGCGTCAGCTTCACCGGCGGGCCTTCGGTGACGATCAAGAGCCACCACAATGTCGGCGGGTTGCCCGAGCGGATGAACATGAAGCTCGTCGAGCCGCTGCGCGAATTGTTCAAGGACGAGGTCCGCGTGCTCGGCCGCGAGCTGGGCCTTCCCGACATCTTCGTCGGGAGGCATCCGTTCCCCGGCCCGGGCCTCGCGATCCGCATTCCCGGCGAAGTCACCAGGGAGCGCTGCGACATTCTCCGCAAGGCCGATGCGATCTATCTCGAGGAGATCCGCAATGCCGGGCTCTACGACGCGATCTGGCAGGCGTTCGCAGTGCTGCTGCCGGTGCGCACCGTCGGGGTGATGGGCGATTTCCGCACCTATGATTATGTGCTGGCGCTGCGCGCGGTGACGTCGACCGACGGGATGACCGCGGTCGCTTTCCAGTTCCCGGGCGACTTCCTGCCGCGGGTGGCGACGCGGATCGTCAACGAGGTCCGCGGGATCAACCGCGTGACCTATGACTATACCTCGAAGCCGCCGGGCACGATCGAGTGGGAATAGCGCAATAGAAATTTGAACTGCGGCCGATCGTATGCTCGACAGACGCGGTTGAGATAATCGGCGGACGGAGTGCGCTCCGCCCGCCGACCCGTTTCTATTTCTTCAAGATCGTTGTGTTGAACAAGCCGTTATTCGGCGCGGCGAAATCCGGATTCCCGTCGAGCCGGTTATCGCCGAAGCTTAGGGTCCCGGGGCCGGACACCCCCAATGCGTTGCCGGTGATCGTGGAATCAGCGACCATCACGCTGGTGCTGAATCCGGTGGTCGCGATCCCGGTGCCGCTGCTGTTGGCGACGGTGCTGGCGCTCAACATCACGGTGAGGAACGAAGCTCCGGAGTTGACAGAGACTCCCGTCGCGTTGCGCTCAAAACTGCTGTGCTCGACCGTAACGTGAATGCCGGAGGTGGAGGTGCTCGCCGAGTCGATCCGCAGACCGTTGCCGGTACTGTTGAACACCCGGGTGCTGCGGACCTCGCCTTTTGCCAGCCCGGTCCCGGTCGGCTGCACGAGAATGCCCGCTCCGCCGTCGATGATCGTGACATTGTTCAGCATGAATCGCGCCGACGTTGTCGGCTGGAAGGAAATGCCGCTGCCGCTCTTCTGGTTCTGGATGAACACGTCTTCAAGATGCAGCGACCGGCCGGAGATGAAGCGGACGCCGTTTAGGCCTGGCGTGGTGCCGGCGCCATCGATGGACAGGCCGCGCAGCTTTACTTCGATCGTCCCGGGTGTGGCCGTAGCCGAGTCATTGACCACGAAGCCGTTGATGCCGCCCGAGTTGAGCACGCTCCCGAAGGTTCCGGTGCAATCGATCGTGATCGACTTGGTGATGGTCAGCGTGCCATAGCCCGCCGGATCGAGGCAGTTGATCTCGCCGCCGGCCGCGGTCTTGGAAATAGCGCCGGCAAAGGTCTTGCACGGTGCGGTGCGGCTGCATGGGTTGACGTCGTCCCCGACGCCGGAGACCCATGTGCGCGTCGCCTGCGCATACGCCGGCGATGCCCATAACGTCGCTGCGCCCAGCGCAGCCGCAATTAGCTTGGTGTCGATGTGCATTTGATAGTCTCCCCTGTGTGAAATCAGGAGGACACGGCCCTCTCCCCCGCTATTTTGTTAAAGAATGCACCTTCCTGAAGGTGTTGGCAAGCGCTCGGGCCGGGCTATCTCGTTGGATTTGCTTGGCTCAAGTTCGTGCGACCGATCGTAATTTAACAAGAGGTGGCGGTAAGTGCATCGCATTGCGATAGAACCTGCAATTGCCGCAGACGCAGCGAGCGTCGTCGCATTGTGGCGCAGCTGCGGCCTCGTGCGGCCGTGGAACGATCCCGAAACCGATTTCGCGCGGGCGGTGGAGGGTGCGCGTTCGGCCGTGCTGGTCGCGCGGGCTCCCGGGGCTATGGATGGCAGCGTCATGGTCGGCTTTGACGGTCATCGCGGCTGGATCTATTATCTCGCGGTTGCGGCGGATCGTCGCCGCAACGGGCTCGGCCGCGCGCTGATGGCCGCCGCCGAAGACTGGCTCCGCGCTTGCGGCGCGCCCAAGCTTCAACTGATGGTCCGCGAGGACAATGACGC
>JASLBO010000456.1 GCA_030146605.1 Sphingomonas sp.
GGCGCACCGCGGCCGAACCGGTGACGTCGACGTCGAAGCCGGCGCTGTGCAGCGGATCGCGCGCGACGAGGAAAGCGGGCTCGTCCCGCCCGGCGAGCCGTGCGGTCAGCGTGTTGCCGGTTTCGGATGCGCCGATCGCGAACTGCGCCTTGCTGCCGAGCCTGCCGCTCACCGTGGCGGCGAGCACCCGCGCGACGCCGGCATCGCGGCTGCCGATCCCCAGCCGCTCGATCCGGATCGAGTCCCGCGCAGGCACGAGCGAGACCGCGACGCCGAGATCGCGGACCCCGGCCGAGAAGCTGCGCTGCCGCGCCGCCATCAGCGCTGGAAGCCGGCGTGCAGGCCCCTGCCGGACGATCGTACGGGCAAGCTCGGTCGCGAAGGCCCGATCGAACGAGTCGAGCACGACCGCGCCGAGCGCGCCCTGGCGGGCATCGCCCATCGGCCCGGAAAGCGCGGCGTTGATGCCGGCGGAGACCACGCCCGTAGACCCGGCGAGCGAAGTCGTGCCGACCGGCTGGAAAGCACGGGTGAGATCGAGCGCGCCGCGGCCATAGACCGGGTCGACCCCCGCGTCGCCGAGATCGCGTGCCGTCGCATAGAGCAACTGGACGATCTGCGCGCCCGAGAGATTGGGAAAGGCCTGGGCGAGCAGTGCCACGGCACCGGCGATCTGCGGTGCCGAAAAGGACGTGCCCGACCAGAGCTTTGCAGCATTGGCCTGGTCCGGCGCACGCACGCGCTCGCCCAGGGCGGTCAGATAGGTGCTGGCGCCCGTCCCCGCACGATTGCTGAAGCTCGAAATCTGGTCGGTAGTGCCGACCGACCCGGCGATGATCACCAGCCCGCGCGCGCCGGCGCTTGCCGCCGCGCCGCCGGCAAAGGGATCGGGATTGACGCCCTCGGGCTTGTCGCCGTCATTGCCGGCCGAGATGACGATGACGATCCCGGCGGCGGTGGCGTTGCCGATCGCCTGCAGCAACCGCGAATTCGGCGCGTCGCCGCCAAGCGAGATGTTGACCACGCGCGCACCCCCGGTGCGGGCCGCGTCGATCCCCGCGGCGATCGCATTGTCGCCGAAACTGCACCCGCCATCCTCGCCGGTGTCCGCGCAACTGCCGGGGGACTCGGCCCGCACGACGATGAGCTGGGCATCGAAGGCCACGCCGTGGGTGCCGGCATCGTTGCGTCGGCCGGCGATGGTGAAGGCAACCGCCGTGCCGTGACCGCCTTCGTCGTCGATCGTGGCGTTCCCGCCCGCCGCGATGGAGGCGCTGCTGATCCGGCAGCTGCCAGTGCCGATCCCGCCCGAGCAGTCGCCGAACTCGGCGCTCTGCAAGTCGATCCCGCTGTCGATCACCCCGACACGCACGCCCGCGCCGGTGCCGCCATGCTGATAAGCAGTGAGTGCGTTCATCGACAGCGCCCCCGCGGTCGCGCGATATTCGTTCGTGTCGTAGTTCGTCGTCGGCACCGGCGCCGGCGTCGGCGTAGGTGCCGCGGGCGGGGGCGTGGGTGTCTGGGTGGGCGCCGGAGCGATCACCGGCGGCGCCGGAACCGGATTGACGCCGCCCCCGCCGCCGCCCCCGCCGCACGCGGCAAGCGTCCCGAGGCCGGCGAGCGCAGCGGTCTGCATCAGTCGTGCGCGAAAACCGGTCTGCATGATGGACGCCCTGATGAGGATGTACGGCAACGCAGATAGGTTCCGCATGATTTATAGAGACTTAACGCTATCAATCCCTGCCGCCTTGCAGGTCGGCCGTCCACTCCGTAGAGCCCCGGTCCGATGCTTCCCGAGCTAGGCCATATCCGCAACTGGATCTTCGATCTGGACAATACGCTCTATCCGGTGCGTGCGAACCTGTTTGCCATGATAGACGCGCGGATCGGGGAATATGTGCGTACGCTGCTTGATTGCGATCCGGAAGAAGCGCACCGCATCCAGAAGGGCTATTTCCACGCGCATGGCACCACGCTGTCGGGGCTGATGGCCGAGCATGACG
This sequence comes from Sphingomonas sp., assembly GCA_030146605.1. Classification (GTDB taxonomy): domain Bacteria; phylum Pseudomonadota; class Alphaproteobacteria; order Sphingomonadales; family Sphingomonadaceae; genus Sphingomonas. The sequence goes on from JASLBO010000456.1 coordinate 2,004, forward strand.
TCGATCCGCATCATTATCTGGCGGATGTTCACGACGTCGACATGACCGTGCTGACGCGCAACGAGGCGCTGATCGAGGCGCTGGCGCGGTTGCCTGGGCGCAAACTGGTCTTCACCAATGGCGATGCGCCTTATGCCGGCAAGGTGCTCGACCGGCTGGGGCTGGGCGACTCCTTCGAGGCGATCCACGATATCCACGCCACCGAATATCGCCCCAAGCCCGATCCTTCGGCCTATCGCGGATTGTGCGACGCCTATGGCCTCGAGCCGACCGAAAGCTTGTTCGTCGAGGACATGGCCCGCAATCTCAAGCCCGCCAAGGCGATCGGCATGGCGACGGTGTGGATCGACAACGGCTCCGAACAGACCGCGGACGAAGACCGCAGCTTCATCGACTATACCGTGACCGATCTCGGCCAATGGCTGCATCAAATTCTGGAGAATTGAAGTGAGCGACCTCGCCGCAACCATCGACGCCGCCTGGGAGGACCGGGCCAATCTCGGCCTGACGACCAAAGGCACGGTGCGCGAGGCAGTGGCCGAAGCGCTCGACCTGCTCGACCGCGGCGAAGCGCGCGTGGCCGAGCCGGTCGAGAGCGGCTGGCAAGTCAATCAATGGCTCAAAAAGGCGGTGCTGCTCAGCTTCCGGCTCAATGACAATGTCGTGATCGAGGGGCCGGGCGGCGCCAACTGGTTCGACAAGGTGCCGAGCAAGTTCGCCGGCTGGGACGAAGCCACGTTCCGCGAGGCGGGCTTCCGCGCGGTGCCCGGATCGATCGTGCGGCGCGGGGCGCATATCGCGAGGGGCGCGGTGCTGATGCCGAGCTTCGTCAATATCGGCGCCTATGTCGGCGAGGGCACGATGGTCGATGGTTGGGCGACCGTCGGCAGCTGCGCGCAGATCGGCCGGAACGTCCATCTGTCGGGCGGCGTCGGCATCGGCGGGGTGCTCGAGCCGCTGCAGGCCGATCCGGTGATCATCGGCGACGGCGTGTTCATCGGCGCGCGCGCCGAAGTGGCCGAGGGCGTCCGTGTCGGCGAGGGCGCGGTGCTGTCGATGGGGGTCTATCTCGGCGCCTCGACCAAGATCATCGATCGCGCCACCGGCGAAGTACATCGCGGACAGGTGCCGCCTTATTCGGTGGTCGTGCCCGGCAGCATCGGCGGCGGCGACGGCAAGCCGGCGCTCTATTGCGCGGTGATCGTCAAGACCGTCGACGCGCAGACCCGGAGCAAGACCGGGATCAACGAGCTGCTGCGGGACTAGAAACGTCATCCCGGCGAAAGCCGGGATCGCGTGCCGCACGCAGATCGCGCCGCCGCATGAGGTCCCGGCTTTCGCCGGGATGACGGAATGGCGTAGGGATAAGGCATGACCGAACCCATGACCTACGGGCGCTATCTCGCGCTCGATCAGCTTCTCGCCGCGCAGCACCCGCTGTCCGATCGCGACGACGAATTGCTGTTCATCATCATCCACCAGACCAAGGAGCTGTGGCTCAAGCAGATCCTCGCCGAGCTGTTGCCCGCCAAGGCACTGGTCCGCGAAGGCCGGCTGATCGAGGCATACAAGAACCTCGCCCGCATCAGCCGCATCCAGGCGGTGATGACCTTGAGCTGGGACGTGCTCGCGACGATGACGCCGAGCGACTATACCCGCTTCCGCGAAGTGCTCGGCCCCAGCTCGGGCTTCCAGTCCGATCAGTTCCGCGCGGTGGAGACGTTGCTCGGGGTGCGCGGCGGCGGCGTGCCGGGCCCGCTCACCCAGCTTTACGCCGGCGAACCGAGCCTGTGGGACGACGCCAATGCCGCGCTCGCCGCCGCCGGATTCGCAGTGCCGCCCGAGGCGCTGGCGCGCGACTGGCCGCAGCCCTACGCGCCGAGCCAGGGAGTCGAGGATGCCTGGATCCAGGTGTATCGCGATCCGACGCGCTGGTGGGACCTGTACCAGCTCGCCGAGAAACTGGTGGATATCGACGATTCGATGGCGACCTGGCGGCACAAGCACGTGCTCACCGTCAGCCGGGTGATCGGGATGAAGCCCGGCACCGGCGGCACCCCCGGCGTTCCCTATCTCGAATCGACGCTCAAGAAGCGCGCCTTCCCCGAATTGTGGTCGCTGCGGACCCAATTGTGACCGCCAGCTACAAGCATCTGTTCCAGCGGGCGATCGCCGCGGCGCCCGAACGGCTGCATTTTGCCGCGCACTCGCACCATCTCTGGCCTGACGCGTCCTATCTGGGCCAGCTCGCCGCGTGGGAAGACGGGGTGCGCCTCGCCGATCGCAAGTGGGAGCGGGTGATGGGCGAAATCTGGCCCGCCGCGCAGGGGCATGTCGCCGCCGAGCTGGGCCTGCCCGATCCCGCGACGATCGTCTTCGCGCCGAACACCCACGAACTGCTGCTCCGCATCGCCTCGGCGCTGCCGCGCCGGCCGCTCCGCATCCTGGCGAGCGACGGCGAGTTCCACAGCTTTCGCCGCCAGAGTGCGCGGTGGGAGGAAGCGGGCAGCGCCACCGTCGAACGCGTGCCGCTCGACCGCATCGTCGCGGCGGCGCGTGCCGGCGGGCACGATCTGATCTTCGTGAGCCAGGTCCAGTTCGGCACCGGGCATGTGTTCGCCGGAATTGCCGAGCTGGGGGCGCTGGCCCGGCCTGAGGGACCGTGGGTGGTGATCGACGGGTATCACGGCTTCATGGCGCTGCCGGCCGATCTCTCGGCGGTGGCGGACCGGGTGTTCTATCTCGCAGGCGGCTACAAATATGCGATGGCGGGCGAAGGCTGCGCGTTCCTCCACGCCCCGCCGGGCTTCGGCGCCCGCCCCGAGATCACCGGCTGGTATGCCGAATTCGACGATCTTTCGCTGCCGCCGGGAAGCGTCGGCTACGCCCCCGACGCGCGGCGCTTCCTCGGCGCGACCTTCGATCCTTCCGGCATCTACCGCTTCGTCGCGGTGCGCGACATGCTGCGGCAGGAGGGACTGGGCACTGCCGAGATAGCGGCGCACGCGGCGGACCTTCGTGAGGCGCTGCTGGCGGCGCTGCCTGTCGAGGCTGATCTGCTCAGTCCGGGTTCGCCCGCGCGCTTCGTGGCTTTGCGCTCACCGCACGCGGCACGGTGGAAAGCAGCGCTCGAGGCGGAGGATGTGATCGTCGACGTCCGCGGCGACGTGCTGCGAATCGGGTTCGGGCTGTACCAGGACGCGCGCGACGTTGAAGGACTGATCGCTGCGTTGCGCCGACTCTGATCCTCCCCCGCTGCGCGAGGGAGGATTTCAGGTCAGCCGCCGACCTTCGCCACGCCCAGCCGCGGAATGTCGATCTTCGGGCAGCGGTCCATCACCACCTTGAGCCCCGCCGCCTCGGCCCGCGCAGCGGCTTCGTGGTTGATCACGCCGATCTGCAGCCAGACCGATTTCGCGCCCGCGGCGATCGCCTCGTCGACCGCCTCCCCCGCCGCCAGCGGGCGGCGGAAGATGTCGACCATGTCTACGGGCACGCCGATCTGGGCGAGATCGCGGAACACGAATTCGCCGTGCACGTGCTCGCCGGTGATCTGCGGGTTGACCGGAATCACCCGGTAGCCGCGGCTCTGGAGATAGGCCATCACGCCGTAGCTCGGCCGATCGGGCCGGTCCGACGCGCCGACCATCGCGATCGTCCGCGTCTCTTCCAGCAATTGGCGAATGTCTTCGTCACGCGTCAGCGGCATGGCTCAGCCTCCGTTTGCGACGAGCCAATCATCCAGCCGCGCCGCCAATGCGGCGAACGTCTCCGCCTGCGGCCCGTTCCCCGCGGCGGGCGGATCGCCGGCGTCGGAGGCAGTGCGAATCGCCAGCTCCAGCGGCACGCGGCCGAGGAACGGCAGCCCCATCCTGCGCGCCGCGGCCTCGGCGCCGCCGCTGCCGAACGGATCCGAGACCTCGCCGCAATGCGGGCAGGCATAGCCCGCCATATTCTCGATCACCCCGACGATCGGCACATTGACCTTGTTGAACAGGTCGATCGCGCGCGCCGCGTCGATCAGCGCCAGATCTTGCGGCGTCGAGACGATGATCGCGCCGGCGGGCTTGTGCTTCTGGACCATGGTCAGCTGGAGGTCGCCGGTGCCGGGCGGCAGATCGAGGATCAACACTTCGGCGTCGCCCCAATCGGCATCGACCATCTGGCCGAGCGCCCCGCCCGCCATCGATCCGCGCCACGCGATCGCCTGACCTTCGGGCACCAGTCCGCCCATCGACAGCAAAGGCACGCCGAATTTGGTCTGGACCGGGATCAGCACCTTCCCGCGCGCCTCGGGACGAATGCCGTCGACCGCCAGCAGCCGCGTCTGCGAGGGCCCGTAAATATCGGCATCGACCAGCCCCACGCGCCGCCCGCGCCGCGCGAGCGCAATGGCGATATTCGCGGCGATGGTGGACTTGCCCACCCCGCCCTTGCCGCTGCCGACGGCGATCAGCCGCCGCGTCCGCCGCTCGCTGGTGAGCAGCACGCGCGCCTCTGTCACCCCCGGCATGGCTTCGGCGATGCGCCGGACATCGGCCTCGAGCTCCGCACGCGCTGCTTCGCCAAGCCCGGTGACGTCGACCATGATGCTGGCCCTGCCGCCTTCCATGCGCACCGTCGCCCGGCCCGCCGCGATCGGCGCCAGCGCCGCTTTCAAGCTGTCTGTATCGGTCATTACGCGCCAGATAGGCGCACAATCGGCGGCTGCCACTGTAAATCCGCGGCCGCCACCTTATAAAGGCAAGCATGATGAACCTATCGGGCTGGCGCGGACTGGCCGGCATCTTCAAGAACGAAGCTCCCAAGAGTCCGTGGGGCAGTGGCGGCGGAAGCGGCGGCAATGGCGGCGGCTCGGGCAATGGCGGGGGCGGCGGCCCGCGCAATCCCTGGTCCTTCCCGCCCGGCGGCAAGCGCCCGCGCCCCGGCGCGACCAGCCTCGACGAACTGCTGCGCCGTGCCCGCGCCGGCGGCGGCGGTCCCATTCCGGGGCTCCCGACCGGCAGCCGGCTGTGGACGATGGTGATCATCGGGCTGCTGGTGATCTGGGCGGCCTTCACCAGCATCCACTCGATCGGACCGCGCGAACGCGGGATCGTCACCACGCTCGGCAGCTATTCGCGAACCCTCGGGCCCGGCAGCTTCCAGTTCACTCTGCCCGCACCGCTTCAGCTCGTCGACACCGTCGACGTCGCCAATATCCGCACCGAGAATTTCCCGACCGGGGGCGAGAATCTGATGCTCACCGGCGACCAGAACATCGTCGACCTCGCTTATTCGGTGCGCTGGGACATCAACAGCGCAGTCGATTATCGCTTCCAGATCGCCAAGCCCGAAGACACCGTCCGCGCCACCGCCGAAAGCGCGATGCGCGCGGTCGTCGCCACCACGTCGCTCAACGAGGCGATCGGCCAGGGCCGTGCGCGGATCGAGGGGCAGGTCCAGGCTTCGATCCAGCAGATCCTCGACCAATATCATTCGGGCATCCGCATCCAGGGCGTCGCGATCCAGAAGGCAGCCGCCCCCCAGGCCGTCGACGAGGACTTCAAGCAGGTCACCGCCGCCCAGCAGGAGGCGCAGGCCAACAAGAACAACGCCAACGCCTACGCCCAGCAGGTTCTCGCCGCCGCGCAGGGCGAGGCCGCCGAGTTCGACAAGATCTACGAGCAGTACAAGGCCGCGCCCGAAGTGACGCGCCGCCGGCTTTATTACGAGACGATGGAGCAAGTCCTGTCCCGCACCAACAAGACGATCGTCGAGGCTCCGGGCGTGACGCCCTATCTGCCGCTCCCCGCGATTCGCGGCGGCGGCGGAGCCCCGGCGGCGGAGGCCCCGGCCCCGGCCCAGCCCCGCGCCCAGACGGGAGCGACACGATGAACGCCAGCTGGTTCCGCAGCCCGATCGGCATCGCCGTCGTCCTGATCCTCGCATTGGTGGTGCTGATGAGCACCATCGCGATCGTTCCCGAGAGCAAGCAGGTGGTGATCCTGCGGCTCGAACAGCCGCATCGCACGATCAATGCCTATCGCCCGAACGAGCAATATGGCCGAACCCAGGCGGGTCCGATCTTCCGCTTACCCTTCATCGATCGCATCGTCTGGGTCGACAAGCGCGTGCTCGACATCGATTTGCCGAACCAGCCGGTGCTCTCCACCGACCAGCTGCGCCTCGAGGTCGACGCTTATGCCCGCTTTCGCGTCGTCGATCCGCTGCGCATGGTGGTGACGGTCGGCTCGGAGGAGCGCGTCCGCGACCAGCTCCAGCCGCTGTTCGGCTCGTCGCTGCGCAACGAGCTGGGCAAGCGC
>JASLBO010000471.1 GCA_030146605.1 Sphingomonas sp.
GGACAAGTTCGACAGCCTGGCGGCGTATGACAAGTTCACTCGCGAATGGCTGGCCGAGGCGCGCCGGATCCTCAAGGACGACGGCTCGATCTGGGTGATCGGCAGCTATCACAACATCTTCAAGGTGGGCTCGGCGATCCAGGATCTCGGCTTCTGGATCCTCAACGACATCATCTGGCGCAAGGCCAATCCGATGCCGAACTTCAAGGGCACGCGCTTCACCAACGCGCACGAGACCCTGATCTGGGCGTCGAAGGGCGAGAAGGCGCGCTACACCTTCAATTATCGCAGCATGAAGACGCTCAACGACGAGCTGCAGATGCGCAGCGACTGGGAATTCCCGGTGTGCGGCGGGCAGGAGCGGCTCAAGAAGGACGGCTACAAGGTCCATCCGACCCAGAAGCCCGAGGCATTGCTCTACCGGATCCTGCTGGCGAGCACCAAGAAGGGCGATGTCGTGCTCGACCCGTTCTTCGGCACCGGCACCACCGGCGCAGTCGCCAAAAGGCTGGGGCGGCGCTGGATCGGGATCGATCGCGAAGGCGTCTATGTCGATGCGGCGCAGGCGCGGATCGACGCGGCGCTGCCGCTCGACGAATCGGCGCTGACCACGATGCAGGCGCCCAAGTCGGCGCCGCGGGTGGCATTCGGGCAATTGGTCGAGAACGGCTATCTGGCGCCGGGCACGGTGCTGACCGATGCCAAGCGGCGGCACTTTGCCGTGGTCGGCGCGGACGGGTCGCTCAAATGCGGCGACGCGGCGGGATCGATCCACAAATTGGGCGCGGCGCTGCAGAGCGCGCCGTCGTGCAACGGCTGGACGTGGTGGCATTATGAGGACGCAGGCGCGCTCAAGCCGATCGACGCGCTTCGCCAGACCTGGCTGCTGGCGACGCAGCCCTGAACTGATCCTCCCCGGAACGGGGAGGGGGACCGCTCGCGTAGCGAGGGGTGGAGGGGGAGCGCCACAAGGGTTTTCGCTGGTGGAGAGCCCCCTCCACCAGCCTGCGGCTGGTCCCCCTCCCCGTGCCGGGGAGGATCGAGTAGGACCACCCGATGAACCTTTCCAGCGCCGCCCGGCTCTATCTCCGCCCCGTTCAGTTCGCCGACACCCCCGTCGGCCGCGATGGCGAAGTCGTGCGGATCGCCGGCGGACTGAGCTGGTGCGCCGCCTTCGAGCTGATCGCGGTGGAGGGCGGGAAGCGCGTGCTCCAGCGCACCGTCGCGGTCGCCGATCTGCCCGACGACGAACGGCTGCAGGCGATCGCCGCGCGCATCTCCGCACCGCGCGCACCGCTCCGGCTGGGCGATCGCGTGGTGCGGCTCGATCAGCCGCAGGTGATGGGCATCCTCAATGTCACGCCGGACAGCTTCTCCGACGGCGGCCGCCATGTCGGCGATCCCGCCACGGCGGCGCAGGCCGGAGTCGACATGACCGTGGCGGGCGCGGCGATCGTCGATGTCGGGGGTGAATCGACCCGGCCCGGCGCGCCGACGGTGTGGGAAGGCGACGAGATCGCGCGAGTCGTCCCCGTGGTCGAGCGCCTGGCGCGCAGCGGCGCGGCGGTGTCGATCGACAGCCGCAAGGCGGCGGTGATGGAGGCGGCGCTCGGTGCCGGCGCGCAGCTGATCAACGATGTCTCGGCCCTGCTCTACGATGATCGCGCGCTCGACGTGGCGGTGGCGGCAGGCTGTCCGGTGGTGCTGATGCACTCGCCCGATCCGGGCAAGACCGGCCATGACGGCGGCGATTATGGCGACGTGCTGGTCGAGGTCTATGACTGGCTCGAGCGCCGCGTCGAGCAAGTGGTGGCGCGGGGGATCGATCGCGCGCGCATCCTGATCGATCCGGGCATCGGCTTCGGCAAGTCGCTGGCGGACAATCTCGCGCTGCTGAACGGGCTGGCGCTGTTCCACGGGATCGGCTGCGGCCTGGTGCTCGGCGCCAGCCGCAAGCGGATGATCGGCGCGCTCGCCAACGAGGCGCCGGCCGAGGCGCGGCTCGGCGGATCGCTGACCGTGGCGCTCAAGGGCGCCGAACTGGGCGCGCAATTGCTCCGCGTCCACGACGTGTACGAGACCGCGCAGGCGCTGCGCGTGTGGCGCGGGATGCGCGATGCCGCGCTGGTGGCGCGCCATCCGGGCTAGAGCGTGTAGCCGCCGTCGCTGATCAGGGTGGCGCCGGTGACGAGCGCACTCTGATCGGAGAGGAGGAAGCCGATCTGGCCCGCGATCTCCTCAGGTTTGGCATGGCCGCTATCTCGGCGAAGGTGGCATCGCGGCCGATCGCGGCGGCAGCCCGGCGGTCGATCCCGCGAATGCTTGACGCTGCCTGCGGGCGCCGCGACACAGCGTCCGGGGGGACGCCGGGTTTGACGCAGATCGCAAGAGCCGACTGGAGCCGTGGCGACCTGCTGGTCATCCCCATCCTGCTCGGCGCCGCCGCGCTGCGAATCGCCACCGCGGGCTATTCGCTGTGGTTCGACGAGATCGCGGCAGTCACGCTCGCGCATCAGCCGCTCGAATTGCTGTGGAGCGGCTGGATGGCGCGCGAGGCCAACCCGCCGCTTTATTACACATTGCTCAAGGGCTGGATGGCGCTGTTCGGCGATTCGGACATGGCGGTCCAGACGCTGTCGGTGGCGATCGGCACCGCCGGAATGGTCGCCGCCTGGTGGCTGGCGCGGCGGATCGGCGGCACCTCGGCGGGGTTGCTTGCGGCGTTGCTCGTCGCGGCTTCGGCGGCGCATGTCGACTTCTCGCAGGAGGTGCGCGGCTATATCCTTGCGCAGACGGCGGCGCTGTTCGGCTGCATCGCGATCCTCGCTTTCCTGGAACGGCCGCGCTGGCCGCCATTGCTCGGCTACGGCGCCGCGGCGCCGGTGGCGCTTTATTCGCACACGACGATGCTCCTGTTCGTCGGGCTCGCGAACCTTGCGGTGATCGGGCTGATGCGGCGGGACGGTCGGGCGCTGGGCCGATGGATCGCAGCCAATGCAATCGTCGCGCTGCTCTGGGCATGGTGGGCGTGGATCAGCGTCGGTCAGGCGGGGGCGGCGGGCTCGACCTTCGGCTGGATCGGCCGGCCGGATGCGGCCGCCGCGCTGAACATGACCGCGGTGATCTATCTGCCGCTGTACCTCGCGATCGAGCAGGTCCGCGGCGCGCCGCTGCTTGCGCTCGGCTGGCTCGGGGGGCTGGCGTGGTTCGCGGTGCGGGACCGGCGCACCGGAGTGGTG
>JASLBO010000489.1 GCA_030146605.1 Sphingomonas sp.
GTCATCCATCCCGACGACGCCGCGCGGCTGATCGCCGAATCGATCGCCGGCGAGGCGAGCATGGAGACTTTCGATCTCGAGGGCCGCTATCGCAATGCCGGCGGCGAATGGCGCTGGCTGCACTCGACATCCTCGCCGCGCCGCGACACGCAAGGCCGGCACATCGGCTTCATCGGCGTCGCGCACGACATCACCGATGCCAAGCTGGCCGAACTTTCGCTGCGCGACAGCGAGGCGCAGCTCTCGGCGTTCATCAACCAGTCGACCGCGGGCTTCGCGCAGGTCGATCTCCAGGGACAATTCACGCTCGTCAACGACCGCTTTTGCGAGATCGCCGGGTGGAGCCGCGGCGAGTTGATGGAGATGCGGATGCTCGACATCACGCACCCCGAGGACCGCGCCCGCAACCGCCCGCTGTTCGACCGCGCGGTGGCGGACGGCACGCCCTTCACGCATGAAAAGCGCTATATCCGCAAGGACGGCGGCGTGGTCTGGGTCAACAATTCGGTTTCGGTGGTCCGACGGCCGGATGGCGAACCGTTCGGAGTCCTTGCCGTGACGCTCGACGTCACCCGCCGCCGCGAGGCGGAGGCGGAACTCCGCAAGAGCGAGGAGAGCCTGCGCCTGGCCACCGAGAGCGCCGGCATGGCGAGCTGGGAGCTCGACCTCGAGACGATGGAAGGCGAATGGTCGCCCAATCGCTTCGATCTGTTCGGAGTGCCGCGGCGCGCCGACAGCCGCGGGACGCTCGACGAATGGCTCGACCGCATTCATCCCGACGACCGCGAGCGGGTGCGTACGGAGGCACGACGCTGCTTCGAGACCGGCGAGCCCTTTACGATCGAATATCGGGTGACCCGCGCCGATACCGGCGAGGAGCGCTGGCTGCAGAGCCATGGCAGCCGGATCGACTATAGCGACAATCGCCCCAGCCGATTCGTGGGCGTGTCGTTCGACATCACCGACCGCAAGCGCGCCGAAGACGAGCTTCGCGCGAGCGAGGCGCGGTTCCGCACGATCTTCGAGCAGGCCAATGACTTCCTGATCACCACCACGCTCGATCAGGTGATCACGTCGGTAAACCCGGCAGTCCTCGCCGCTCTGGGCTATGCCGAGGACGAGATTGTCGGCGCCTCCATCGCCGACTTCATGGCCCCCGATCAGCTTGCCGTCGCGATGGAGGCGTTCAACCAGAAGATGCGCGAGGGCGGGAGTACCCGATTGACGGTGACCGTGCGCGCACGCGACGGGCGGGCGCTGACCTGGGAAATCAACTCGCGCCTGACCACCGATCTGGAAGGAAAGCCGACCGGGCTCCACGCGATCGGACGCGACGTGACCGAGGCGAAACGCGCCGAGGCGCATCTGCGGCTGCTGGTCGACGAACTCAATCACCGGGTGAAGAACACGCTGGCGATCGTTCAGGGCATTGCCCAGCAGAGCTTCAAGGACATCACCGATCCGGCGATCGCCCGGGCGGCTTTCGAAGGCCGGCTGGCGGCGCTTTCGGAAGCGCATAATCTGCTCACCCGCGAACATTGGGGCGCGGTATCGATGGCGCAGATCATCGGCGACGCGGTCGCCCCGCACGGCGGGGGCGAGGGCCGGTTCGAGCTCGACGGCCCCGATCTGCCGATCCTGCCCAAGACGGCGATCAGCCTCACGCTGGCCATCCACGAACTCGCCACCAATGCCGTCAAGCACGGCGCCCTGTCGCGGCCCGAAGGGCGGGTGACGATCCGCTGGGCGCGGATCGAGGGCGGCGGCCGCGCGCGGCTCTCGCTCGTCTGGAGCGAGCGCGGCGGGCCCGAGGTGATCACGCCGAAGCGGCGCGGCTTCGGGACGCGGATGATCGAACGCGGCCTCGCGGCCGAGCTGGCCGGCACGGTCAAGATCGATTTCCACCGCGAGGGACTGGTCTGTACCGTCGACGCGCCACTGCCGGAAGGGGCGGAATGAGCAGCTATCGGGGATTGCGCGTGCTCGTCGTCGAGGATGAGCCCGTCGTGGCAATGTGTCTCGAGGACATATTGGATATGCTGGGGTGCGAGATCGTCGGGCCCGCGGGTCGGCTGGCGGAGGGGCTCGCGCTGGCCGAGCAAGAGGACCTCGGCGCCGCGATCCTCGACATCAATCTGGCGGGCGAGCGCAGTATCCCGATCGCGGAGGCACTGCGCCGGCGCGGCGTGCCCTTTGCCTTCGCCAGCGGGTATGGCGCAGCCCCTGAGGGATTCGAGACGCTGCCGATGATCGAGAAGCCGTATCGGGCAACCGACATCGACACGGCGCTCAGGGCGATTCTCGGATAGCGGCGAGGCTCTGTGCGCAAAAGCGGGGCCGTCCGGTCCCCGCAAGCGGCTCACCCGACGCGGCCAAAGCGGGTTCGGCTATCCGGCAAGATACCGTGACTATTTGAATCTACGTGGAAAACCGGAGCCGCCCCGCGCCGGACAATGCGCCGATGTCTCTACAATAAGGAATAAATGCGAGACGCCGCAGCCGTACGACCACGGTACCGACGTAATGAGAGTGGCTCAATATGTCTGAATTCGCGCACGACCTGATCGCGACGATGTTCAAAGGCGCGCGCAACGCCATCCTGATCAAGGGCGAAGACTATCGCTATGCCTTCGTCAGCGACCAGGCGTGCAAGCTCATGGGCGTTCCGTTCGAACAACTGGCCGGGCGGACGGACTATGACTTCCTGCCGATCGCCGAGGCGGATGCGGTTCGGACAATGGACCGGCATATTCTCGAAACCGGATCGGAGCGGCTCTTCGAGGAAGACATCACCCAGGACGGGTCGCTTCGCACGCTGACCACGCATAAGCGACGGGTTACGGTGCCGCTCGGAGGACGCCCCACCCACTTGGTCATCGTCGAAATCGAAGACGTGACCGAGCTTCGCAACGCCGAAACGGTGTTGCGTGCGAGCGAGGAGCATCACCGATCCTTGATCGAGCTTCACCCGCAAACCCCCTGGGTCGCAAATGCGCGCGGTGAAGTGATCGAGATCGGTCGCGAATGGGAGCAGGTCTCCGGCCGGTCCGTCTCCGAGGCGCGCGGCCATGGCTGGGCCGATTCGGTGCACCCGGATGACTTGCCGCAAGTGACCGGAAGTTGGAGCGACGCCGTGCGGAACCGTACCCGCATCGATCTCGAATACCGGATCCTGAACGGCGACGGCAATTACCGCTGGTATCGCTGCAGGGCCGCGCCGCGTTTCGACGCCGCGGGCAAGGTCACCCGCTGGTATGGTCTCCTCGAGGACGTCCATGACCGCCATACTGCGCTCGAGGCGTTGATCGCCAGCGAGCGCAGCCTGCGCCAGCATCGCGACGATCTCGAGAAGATCGTCGAGACGCGCACCGCCGAAGTCAAAGAGAAGAATTCCGAACTCGCCCGCTTGCTCGAGCAGGAACGCGAAGTGAATGCGCTGCAGCGCCGGTTCGTGGCCATGGTCTCGCACGAGTTCCGCACGCCGCTGACCATCATCGACGCCGCGGCCCAGCGCCTCGCGCGCGTGAAGGAAACGCCCACTCCCGCCTATCTCGCCGAGAAATCGATGCAGATCAAAGGCAGCGTGTCGCGCATGGTAGAGCTGATGGAAAGCATCCTCGCCGCCGGCAGGCTTCAGACCGGCGTCATCGAGATCAGCAAGACCATTTGCTCGCTCGCGGATGTCGTCGGATCTTGCGTGCGGCACCGGCAGGACATCTGCGCGACGCATCATATTCATGCCGATCTGGCCGGGCTGCCGGCGGAGATGCAGATCGATCCGCGCGCGATGGAGCGGGTATTCGGCAATCTTTTGTCGAACGCGATCAAATATGCCCCGCGCGCGCCCGACATCTACGTGCGCGGCTGGATGGATCAGGACGCCATCCATGTCAGCGTGCGCGACACCGGAATCGGGATAGACCAGGAAGACCTGTCGCGGCTGTTCGAGCCCTATTTCCGTGCGCAGAGCGCCGCCGGCATCGCCGGCACCGGGATCGGCCTCAACATCGTGCGCGAGATCGTGAGGATGCACGGCGGGAAAATCGCCGTCGAAAGCCAGTCCGGCCAGGGCTCGACATTCACCGTCAGCCTGCCGCGGACCAGCCCCGGTCACCAAATCCAACAAGCAGCCTGACGGGAAGAAGACCATGATCAAAGTTCTGTGCATCGACGACGAAGCCGACATCCGGAGCCTGTTGGTCGAGGAGCTGCACGACGCCGGCCTCGAGACGATCGAAGCCGCCAACGGCCGCGAGGGTCTGGACAAGATCCTGACGACCTGGCCGGATATCGTGATCTGCGACGTCTCGATGCCGGTGATGACCGGGCACGAGATGCTCGCGGAAATCCAGCTCAATCACCCCGAATTCTCGAACACGCCGATCATCATGCTGACCGCGATGACCGATCGCGAGAACATGCTGGCCGGGCTGCAGGGCGGCGCGGACGATTATCTGACCAAGCCGGTGGATCTCGACCTGCTGATGGCCAAGATCAGCGGATGCATCATGCGGCTCGAGAATAACCGCAAGATGGGCCGGGGCCTCTGACGGCGCGCGCGTATCGCGCCTATTCGACGGTCACCGACTTGGCGAGATTGCGCGGCTGATCGACGTCGGTGCCTTTCGCGACCGCGACGTGATAGGCGAGCAGCTGCACCGGCACCGCATAGACCAGCGGCGCGATCAGCGGGTGGACGCTGGGCATCTCGATCGTCGCGATGGCGTCCTCGCCGGCTTGCGCCAGCCCCTCGGCGTCGGAGATCAGCACGACCCGCGCACCGCGCGCCTTCGCCTCCTGCATGTTCGAGACCGTCTTGTCGAACAGCGGGCCCGACGGCGCGAGGACGATCAGCGGGACATGCTCGTCGATCAGCGCGATCGGGCCGTGCTTCATCTCGCCCGAGGCATAGCCTTCGGCGTGGATGTAGCTGATCTCCTTGAGCTTTAGCGCGCCTTCCAGCGCGAGCGGGTAATCGGGGCCGCGGCCCAGATAGAGCACATCGCGCGCCGCGGCGATGGTGTGCGCCATCGCCTCGATCTCCGAATCGTGCGCCAGCGCGGCATTGATCGCGGCGGGCGCCTCGAGCAGGTGGCGGACGATCTCGCGCTCCTCGTCCTCGGCGAGCTTGCCCTTGGCGCGGGCGAGATTGACCGCGAGCGCGGCCATCACCGCGAGCTGGCAGGTGAACGCCTTGGTCGAGGCGACGCCGATCTCGGGGCCGGCATGGGTGGAGAGCAGCAGATCGACTTCGCGCGCCATCGAACTGGTCGGCACGTTGATGATGCCGGCGGTGGTGACGCCATTGGCCTTCATGTGGCGAAGCGCCGCCAGCGTGTCGGCGGTCTCGCCCGACTGGCTGACCACCACGCCCAGCGTGTTCGCCAGCAGGATCGGGTCGCGGTAGCGGAACTCGGAGGCGACATCGACTTCGACCGGCAGCCGCGCGAACCGCTCGATCCAGTATTTGCCGATCATCCCGACATAGGAAGCCGTGCCGCAGGCGACGATCGCGACGCGCTCGATCTTGCTCAGGTCGAAGCTCATGTCGGGCAGCGCGACCTTCTGCTCGACCGGGCGGATGTACGAAGCCAGCGTCTGCGCGACCACCACCGGCTGCTCGTAAATCTCCTTGAGCATGAAGTGGCGGTGATTGCCCTTGTCGATCAGCGCGGGCGACACGCCCGAGGCGACGATCGGGCGGGTGACCGGGTTGTCGTTGCGATCGAAGATCTCGATCTTGTCGCGGGCGACGACTGCCCAGTCGCCTTCCTCGAGATAGGCGATCCGCTGGGTGAGCCCGGCGAGCGCATGCGCGTCCGAGCCGAGATAATTCTCGCCCTCGCCGTAACCGACGGTGAGCGGCGCGCCGAGGCGGGCGCAGATCAGCATGTCGGGCTGGTTGCGGAACAGGAAGGCGACCGCAAAGGCGCCGTGGAGCTGGGGCAGCACCGCGGCGACCGCCGCGCGCGGGGCGTGCCCGCGCTCGAGCTCGCGGCTGACGAGATGGGCGACGACTTCGGTGTCGGTCTGGCTGCTGAACTCGCGGCCCTCGGCGATCAGTTCGTCGCGCAGCGGTTTGAAATTCTCGATGATGCCGTTGTGGACGATCGAGACGTCGCCGACGATGTGCGGGTGGGCATTGTCTTCGGTCGGCGCGCCATGCGTGGCCCAGCGGGTATGGGCGATGCCGATCGTGCCGGGAAGCGGGCTCTCCGCCAGCCTTTTGCCGAGATTGACCAATTTGCCCTCGGCGCGGCGGCGATCGATCTCGCCATCGTGCAGGGTGGCGATCCCGGCCGAGTCATAGCCGCGATATTCGAGCCGCCTGAGCCCTTCGAACAACCGCTCCGCGACGCTCTCGCTACCGACGATTCCAACGATTCCGCACATATCTCTAAGTCTCCCCCCTCCCTGGCAGGGAGGGGTCGGGGGTGGGTGCCGACGCGTTAGCGTCGGCGCGTTGGGGAGAAAAGGGCTCGCCTTCGGCTCGCACCCACCCCCAGCCCCTCCCTTGCAGGGAGGGGAGCAGAACTATTTCGCGGCCTTTCTTGCCTTCATGACTTCGCGGAAGCGCGTGCCCCAGCCGGGCTTCGCTTCCTGTCGGGCGCGCGCGAGCGCGAGCGCGCCGGGCTCGACATCGCGCGTGATCACCGATCCTGCCGCCACGCTCGCATCCTTGCCGATCGTCACCGGGGCGACGAGCGCGCTGTTCGAGCCGATGAACGCGCCTTCGCCGATATGCGTGCGATATTTGAAGAAGCCGTCGTAATTGCAGGTGATCGTGCCCGCGCCGATATTCGCCCCCGCGCCCACTTCGGCGTCGCCGAGATAGGTCAGGTGATTGGCCTTGGCGCCCTTGCCGAGGACGACCTTCTTGGTCTCGACGAAATTGCCGACCTTGGCATCTTCGCCGAGCACGGTGCCGGGCCGCAGCCGGGCATAAGGACCCACCACCGCGCCGCTGGCGATGCGGGCGCCCTCGATATGGCTGAAGGCGTGGATGGTGACGCGATCGGCGATCTCGACGCCGGGGCCGAAGAACACGTTGGGCTCGATCAGCACGTCGCGGCCGAGGCTGGTGTCGTGCGCGAACCACACCGTCTCGGGCGCCACCAGCGTAGCGCCCTCGGCCATCGCACGCGCCCGGCGCGCCTGCTGCCACTCGGCCTCCACCGCGGCGAGTTCGCCGCGGCTGTTGATCCCGGCGACTTCGGCGGCGGGAACTTCGATCACCGCCGAATGCCGCCCCGCCGACGCCGCCACCGTGACGATGTCCGGAAGATAATATTCGCCGGCGGCATTGTCGTTGCCGACCTTCGCCAGCAAGTCGAACAGATCCGTCGCGCGGGCGGCGAACAGTCCCGAATTGCACAAGGTCACCCCGCGCTCCTCGGGCGACGCATCCTTATACTCGACGATCCGCTCGATCCGCCCCGCCGAATCCGCGATCACCCGTCCATAAGCAGCGGGATCCGCCGGCCGGAAGCCGAGCGCGACCGTGGCAGGCGCATCCTCGGCATGCAGCCGCTCGAGCATGCGCGCGAGGGTGTTCGCGCCGACGCGCGGCACATCGCCGAACAGCACGAGGACATCGCCTTCGAAGCCCTCGAGCGCCGGCTTCGCCTCGAGCACGGCATGCGCGGTGCCGAGCTGCTCGACCTGCTCGACGGTTTCGACGCCGAGCGGATGGACCACTGCCTCGACCTGCTCGCGGCCCGCACCGACCACGACGATCGTACGTGCAGGATCGAGCGTGGCGACGCTATGGATCAGGTGCAGCAGCATCGGCCGCCCGGCGAGCGGATGGAGCACTTTGTGCGTATCGGACTTCATCCGCGTGCCCTTGCCCGCAGCAAGGATGATCGCGGCTATCGGCGCTGTCATGAAAACCCTCCGGTGGCACCCCCTGCCATGACAAGCTTGCCAATTCCATAGCGTTGCTGGCAGCAGGCGCGGCGATGACCGACTTCCCCTTCGCGATAATCGGGTTCGACCTCGACGGCACGCTGTTCGACACCAGTGCCGACCTCACCAGCGCGCTTAATCACGCGCTCGAACTGCTCGGCCGGCCGGCGCTGGGCGTCGAGACGGTCAAGCCGATGATCGGGCGCGGCGGGAAGTACATGCTGCAACAGGGGCTTGCGGCATCGGGCGGATGCGATCCGGACACGCTGGAGCGGATCTATCCCGAACTGCTCGCTTTCTACGGCGACAACATCGCCCGCCACACGCGCGCCTTTCCGGGCCTCCCGGCGGTCATGGATGCGCTGGAGGCGCGCGGGGTCAAGCTCGCGATCGTCACCAACAAGTCCGAGAAGCTGGCCGTGAAGCTGGTCGAGGAGCTGGCGCTCGATCACCGCTTCGCCTGCGTGATCGGCGGGGACACGATGGGGCCGGACAGCCGCAAACCCTCGCCCAGGGGGATCAGCGAAATGATCCGCCGCTGCGGCGGCGGCCGGGCAGCGTTCGTCGGCGATGCGATCTTCGACATCGAGGCGGCGAGGAACGCCGGCATCCCCTCGATCGCGGTCAGCTTCGGCTTCCTGATGCAGCCGGTCGAGGAACTCGGCGCGGACGCCGTGATCGACCATTTCGACGCGTTGATACCCGCGCTGGAGCGACTGGCACCGCAGTGACCGATAGCGCCATGCTTCCTTCATTCTCGATCCTCGCATTATCGCTCGGGCTGGCGATGGACGCCTTCGCGGTCTCGGTCGCGCAGGGCGCATCGGCGCGGCCGGGCACCGCCGGCACGCTGCGGATCGCCGGGGCGTTCGGTGTCGCGCAGGGATTGATGCCGCTGATCGGCTGGGCGCTCGGCGCGGCGTTCGAAAGCGCGATCCGCGAAGTGGATCATTGGGTGGCCTTCGTCCTGCTCGGGCTGCTCGGTGCCAGGATGCTGCGCGAAGGCCTGGCCGGCGCGGCTGCGACTCCTGCCCCGGCACTGATCGGCTGGGCGCTGCTCGGCGCCGCCGTTGCCACCAGCATCGACGCCGCGGCGGCGGGGATCACCTTGCCGGTGATCGGCGCGCCGGTTTTGATCGCTTGCGCAGCGATCGGGCTGATCACCGCCGCCTTGTGCGTCGCCGGCGTCCGTATCGGCGCGGCCTATGGCGCGCGGCTGGGCAGGCTTGCCGAGGTTGCCGGGGGCACGCTGCTGATCCTGATCGGCGCGAAAATTCTCATCCAGCACCTCTTCTTCGGCGGCTGATCGCGATACGATCAGGAACGCACGACGCCCTGTGATTCACCTGAATACGCCCGGGCCTTGATTTTCCCGTACAACCGACCGAGCATATAAAGGGGAACAAGAGCGTGGGTCGCTTCGGGGGGATGTTGTTGAAGGGGTCTGGGACAGCCTCCTGGGAGGCCGAAGACGGCCTGAATCCCGGCGGGCGAATCGCCTCTGCCAAACTGGCCGAGCTCGTTCAGCTCACCTTGGTGGCGGACGGGGCTATCGTCGATCTTCGCCATTATGCCGAGCGCCAGCGCGCCTTTGCCGCCGCCGAGCGGCTCACGACCGCCGGGATATTGCTCGCCGGTGGAGAGGCCGAGGCTTCGGAGGCGCTGCTCTGGCGGCTCGCCGATCCCATCGAAGCCAGCGCAAGCGGCTTTCAATCCTATGCCTGCGTGCCGTTTCACGACGTGGACGGCGCGCCGCTCGGACGCATCGTGGCGCTCCAGCGCGGCCAACGCGCGTTCGACGGGCACGACCTCAAGATCCTGCGCACCGTCGCCGATATCGTCGCGGATCTGACCCGGCAGCCTCAGCTCGCCAGCTGACGCGGCGCCATCGGCGGGTTCATTCGCCGCGCCATCAAGGCCCGGCCGCGTGCGGTGAGCGCCGCATCGATGACCTGCGGACCCCCCGGACCCACCACGAACGCTTCATAGCTGATCAGGCCGGCGTCGCTGAGGTCCTGAAAATTCCGGATGAAATCGGTGACGCGATCGGCGCTGCCCATGCCGACATCGGCGGCACGCAGCGTCACGACGATGGGCCAGTTCGACCACAATGCGTCGACGATCGTCTTTGCGTCGGCGGATTCCAATGCCTGCGCGGGTTCGTCGATCACAAAAGCCTCACTGCGCTGAACTACATCAATCTGCGCCCCTTGCCGTGTGCCCCGATTGTTCCCGGTCGCGAGTTAACTTTCGCTTCGGAAAGGTTAACAAATCGCTAACGGAGGGCTGCCGCCCCCGCCCCGCTCACGCGGCTGGGAGGTCATTTCGCCCGAAGTTTATTTTTTCTCATCGGGAGAAACCTGCCCAACAGCGCATGATCGCACATGGCCGGATTGAGCATAGGCCGCATGTAGTAGCTGACTACCACACCTTCAACTGAAAATTGGAGGATGGAGTATAGTCGATCGGCATAGCGATCCTGGATCGACTGCTGCAAAATTTTGCAGAAGTTCTGATTGATACTTTATTCAGGTCGCGGGCTTGCGCCATTTCTTGAACAAATGTTGCAGAAGAAGCATCGGCGGCATTCGCAGCCAGTGGCTCCGCACATAGAAGCCGAGACGGGTCAGCTTGCGGGCGGGCCGGCCCCAGGCATCGCGTGCCAGCATGCGCCGCAGATACCATCCGTCGATATGGTTCCCCAATTCTTCGCCGGCGCGGATGCCGCTGCCGTAGAGCCGGTCGGCAAGGCGCAGCGCGCGGCTGACGGCGGCCTGCAGACCATGAAGCGCCGCCCGCGCGTCAAGCCCGGCGGTGCCGTATTCGCCGGTGAGGCAGTGAATGTCCCAGAGGTTGCGCAGGCCGCCGGCAAGGTCGCCATCGGCGAGGAGGTGTGCGGCGGCATGGCAGATCATGTCCTGCGGCGCGAGAATGCGAAGCCCGTTGCCGAGCGCGACGCTGTCGGCGATCAGCGCGTCGGCATCGGGCGTGATCCGTGCGGTGAGCGGGAGGATCGTATGGTGGACGTCGATCATCCGGTCGCGCTCGCGGTGGATCAGCGGCGGAAGCTCGTGCATCCAGCGGCGATAATAGAGATCGTCATAGGGGTCGGGCTTCACCCATTCCCACCCGGCCGCCAGCAGTGCCGCCTCGGCCTCGCCGATCCGTGCGCGCGGCACGAGGATGTCGAGGTCGCCGATCGAGCGGCCGGCGCCGGCGGCGAGCCCGGCCGCGACATAAGCGGTGCCCTTGAGCAGGATCACCGGCATGCCCGTGGCGGCGAGCGCACGGCGCGCCATCTCGGCTTCCCACAAGGCGGCGACCCGGCCCTGCCCGGCCGAGGCACGGGCATCGTCGAGGATGCGCGCCGCGGCGGGCGGCAGCGGCAGGCCGCCCAGCCGGTGCGCGAGCGTGCCGATCAGTTGCTCGGCGCGGGCGATGGCGAGCAACGCGGTCCAGCCGGCGCCGTCGAGCTGCGCGACGGTCGCGGGATCGCGCAATGCTTCGGTGAGGATGCGCGCGTCGGTCATCCCGCCTCGGCCCACATCCGCTCGACCTGCGCCAGCGCGGTCGCCGTATCGGGATAGTCGAGCGCGCGCGCCGGCACCTTCCGCACGAGGCCGGTCAGCGCATCGAACCCGCGCTCGGCGAGCGCGACATAATTGGTCGATGCCTGGGTGAGGCGGACGAAGGTCTCGCTGGGCAGCACCGCCCGCTCGGCGGCGGCGAAGCCATAGCCGGGAAACAGGATCAGGCGGGGCGCGGCAGGCTCGGCCATCGCGGCGATCGCCCAGGCATCGGGGACGAGGTGGCGGATCGTCCCCTTCGGCGTGCCTTCCAGCCGCGGACCGAACCGGCCACCGGGCAGTGCGGTCTCGAGCACGCCGATCGCTTCGTTCTTGAGGCTGATCAGCCGCGGGAAGCCGTGGATCAGCCCGCTCGCGGGATCGAGCAGTGCGAATTCGTCGCCCATCAGCCGCCAGCCTTTGGCCATCAGCAAGGCAGCGAGCGTCGATTTGCCCGCGCCCGAATTGCCGGTCATCAGCAGCGCCTGACCGTCGCGCTCGACCGCCGAGGCATGGAGCAGCAGATAGCGGCGCTGGCCGAGCGCCATCTGCAGGTTCATCCCCATTTCGGCCGCGAGCAGCCCCTGTGCGAGCGGCAACGGGGCTGCGTCCGGGATGACGAAGTCGCCGCCGATATGCACCGAGGGACGCAGCACGCGGCGCCATGGCCGCGCCGCGAAAAGGTGGACGTTGAAGTCGGGGATGCCATCCTCGGCCCGGGGGTAATCGCGATAGAGGTCCTCGATCGCGGCGATCGGCGCGCGCCAGTCGCTGCCGACGCGGAAGCCGACCGGGCCGATGCGGAGTGCGGCGACGTGCCTCACAGCCGCTCGATCAATCCGACCGCGGTCAGTTCGTCGAGCCGCGCCGTCAGCGCCGCCGGGTCGGCATCGGCGAGATCGAAGGCTTCGCCCAGCCGGGTGAGCAGTGCATCCACGCCGAGCGGCTCCGTCAGCGTATCGAGGATCTCGGGCACGGGGCTGTCGACTATATGGGTGATGCCCGAGGCGCGGTGATAGATCAGGGTGAGCGCATCGAGCAGCACGATGCGCAGCGTCTCCCTGGCTGCGGCAGTATAGCGCGTCACCGGCATTGGGCCTTATTTTGTCCACGCGGAGATGCGGAGACGCGGAGCAAAAGAAGGAAGGGGTTCGCGCAGAGGCGCAGAGGCGCAGAGGTATCGCCGGCGGCGCTTATCTTCGCCGCGTCAGCGGCAGGAAATGCGGAACGCTTGTGTTGGAGGGCGTCGCTGGCGCGACGCGAGACCGCCCCTGCGCCTCCGCGCCTCCGCGCGAACCTCTTCTTCTTCGCGCCTTCGCGGCTTCGCGTGACCAATTTCAGATCCTCGTCGTGGCGACGGGGCCGGACCCGGGTCACGGCCTCAGCCGCGCGGCATCTGCAGCGATGCGAAGCAGGTGAAGCCGCTGGTGCCCGATTGCAGACGGCGGATGTAATTGGTGTAGGCGCGGCTGCTCTCGGCATCGGCGCCCGGCAGATTGCCGCCCGCAAGCGCCCGTTTGACGTCTTCGGCCTTGAACGCGGTGCCCGGCGGCGGATAGGCGCCCGGCGTGCCGGCGG
>JASLBO010000510.1 GCA_030146605.1 Sphingomonas sp.
AGCCACGGCGCAAAGGTCAGGCTCAACAGCACGATTCCCGCAGCGAGCGGTGCGAGGCCGAACCAGGCGACCAACGCGCGCGGCCAGTCCGGCGTCATCAACGCCGCTGCGAGCGATGCCAGCGTCAGGGCCCGGCCGGCAAACGGCGGGCGGAACACCCGCCAGCGTGCATGCTGAGGCCCGAGCAATGCCGGCGCGTTGCGCGACATCCCGGCCGCCAGCGCGAACAAGCCGAGATAAAGGAGCCCAGCGGCGATCACGCGGTCGCCCTCGCCGGGCGGCGCGAAACGGAAAAAGGCGGGCGGCTCGCCTGGCGCCACGCGAGCGCTGCGAACGCCGCGGAGATTCCGAGCAGCATCAGATTGCCGATGAGCAGCGCAGCGTCGCCCTGCCCCAGCGGTACGAACAATGGTGCAATCGCGCAGCCTGCCGCGAGCAGTCCGAGGAGCAGCGGCCAGGCCATGGCGGGTGGCAGTGCCGCGCCGACCGCCAGGGCCGCCGCCGCCGTCCACAATGCCGTCGATACTTCGGCCTCCGCGCGGCCCGGCATGCTCAACGGCAGCAGGCGGTTCGCCAGCAGAAAAGCGACGCAGCCGATCGGTACCCCCGCCAACACCCCGACATTGAGCCGCTCGAGGATCCGATTGGCCAGTGAGAGCGGCGCGCGCTCGCCGCGTTTGACGATCCACAGGACGAGCCCGGTGGCGATCGCCAGCGTCAACATCGCGCCGCCGAGGAAATAGAGCCAGCGCGTCAGCGACGGCGCGAAGCGGCCCATGTGCAGCCCGTACAGTACATTGTACGTCTGGATCGCCGGCCGCGTCTCGGACCATTCCGCCAGCACACGCCCGGTGGCGCCATCGAAACTGACCTCTGCTGGAGCGTAGCCGATCTGGCCGGAGTCGGCGCGAAACACAGTCACCACCGCGGCCTTGTCGCCGGGGTTGATCACATAGACGCGGCCGACCGGGCCGCCGCCAAAGCGGCGCTGTGCCTCTCGCAGCATCGGGACGAGCGGGGCGAGCGGCGCCTTTATGCCAGTGGCGGCGCGCTCGACGATCCCGGGTATCTGTTCGCGGTACATCGCGGCCACGTCTTCGCCGTAAGCTGCGCTGATCGGCCAAGGCATGCTGAGCGAGGCCAGCGTGATCAGCCCGGTAAAGGTGATCATCAAATGGAAGGGCAGCGCCAGCACACCGAGCGCATTGTGCCCGTCCAGCCAAGAGCGCTGGCCCTTGCCGGGGCGAAAGGTGAAGAAGTCGCGGAAGATGCGACGATGCGCGATGATCCCGGTGATCAGCGCGATCAGCATCACCGCGGCCGCGAGCGAGGCGAGCAGCCGCCCCCACGGAAAAGGCAATTCGAGCTCGAAATGGAGCCGGTAGAAGAATTCGCCGGCCAAGGTTTCGCGGGCGACGGGCGCGCCGGTCGCAGGATCGAGCGCGCGATAGAGAAAGGTGCCGCCGCTGTCATAAGCCGCCTCGACCGTGTTCATCCGGCTGTCTGGGGCAGTGAGATACCAGCCGGTCGCGTCGGGAACGCTCCGCGCGAGCCAGTGGCCTGCCGCGGCGATCGCTTCGGCCGGATCGGCAGCGGCGCTGGCCTCGGGACGCATCCAGCGGCCGATTTCGGGCTTGAACACACTGAGCGTTCCCGCGAGGCACATGATGAACAGCACCCAGCCGAGCAGCAGCCCCGTCCAGCCGTGCAGCCACGCCATGACCTGCCGAGCGCCCTCACGTACTGCACTCATGCCGGTGGCCCCGCTGCCCAGACGACCACGGCGAGCAGCAGCACCGCCACGCCCACTCCTGCTGCAGCGCGCCACGGCCCGCGCGCGAGAAACGCCCAGACGGGAACGGCGGGTGCCACGAGAAAGGCGAGCAACGTCGCTACGGTTACTGCTTCGACCCGCGCCATCGGCAGCGTTCGCGCCAGAGCCGTGGCGAGCAAAGCCGCGACAGCATAGGCGCCCGTGCTGCCGATAATCGCCCGCGCGGCGACGTTGCCGCGATAGCGCCAACCCCGCCGCTCCTTGTGCGTGCCGCCCACCACCGATCGAATCAGTATGCGAAGCTTAGCGACAAGGTCGCGCTGCGTGGCGCGGCATAAAAGGCTTGGCCCCACATCAGGCTCGCGAGATGCTTATGATCGGTGACGTTGCGGACGTTGACCGTCGCGCGGACCCGATCGAACAGCCGGATCCCCGCCATCAGATCTACCACCGCATAGCCCTTTTGCTCGAGCACGACATCGTTTCCTGCCACGTCCTGAATACCGGTATCGACGTAGCTAATGTCGTTTTGCCAGCGCAATTGCGCGCCGAGCTTGAGGTCGCTGAGCCGCGGCTCTGTCCAGGTGGTGGCGAGTTTGAGCGTCTTGCTGGGGATCCAGGTGCGGGTCGGCCCGCCCGCCTCGTCCTCGATCTTCATGCCGGTATAGCCGCCGCTCAGGCTCCAATTGTCGGTGATCCGCCCGGCGACTTCGATCTCGAAGCCGCGGGAGGTCGTGTCGACGCCTTCGTAGAAGCTGTCGCCGACCTGGCCCGGACCGTCGGGATCGCTGAACACACCTGCGAACAGGGCCAGCCCCTTCTGCTTTGCCCGGAACAAGGATGCCGTGGCGTAGAGGCGCCCGCCGAACCAGCTGCTCTTGATCCCGCCTTCGAGGCTGCTGCCCTGCGCGGGATCAAGCTTGCGATTGTTCAGATCGACTTCGACCTGTGGATTGAAGATGTCGGTATAGCTCGCGTAGACCGTGACGTTCCTGGTCAGGTCGAAGAGCAACCCGACATAGGGGCTGACCTTACTGTTCTTGCGTGACTGGTCTGTGCCGTAGGATTCGCCGGTCGATTTGAGCCACATTGCGCTCGCGCCGACCACTGCCTTGAGATTGTCGGCGAAGTTGAGATGCGCGGCGCCGTACACCCGGGTGAGACGATCGGTGTAATCGGCAGCCAGATACTGATTGCCGTAGGTCGGCTCGGGGATCAGTCCCTGATGCCAGTTCTGCACGGGCGGATAGACGATCGCATCGGGAGAGAAATCTTCATATTCCAGCGCATCGGATCGCGCGGTCGATACCCCGAAAGCGAGCTGGTGCTCCTGGCCAAACAGCTTGACCGGGCCCGAGGCATAGAAGTCGCCGAGATACTGGTCGTAGATCGAGGGGTAGATGCCCGACATGCCAGCGACGCCCAAGCCAGTCCCCTTGTCAGGATAGCCAAAGGCATAGAGCAGTTTCGATTCTTCCTCGAAACGCTTGTAGGTGAGGACGCCTTTGACCGACCAGCCGCCGGCAAATTGATAGCCGATCTCCGCGAAGGCGCTCTGGTCGTTGACGTTCCAATAGGTCCAGTCGGCCGAGGTTGATGCCGAAGTGGGCAGGTCTATGCGCGTACCGTCGCTGTAGGAGAGCGGCAGCGCCCCCCACATCACGCCGTCGGCCTGATTGTCCTGCCGTGTGTAGCCCGCGCTGAGCTTGAGCTGCGGAGACACGTCCCAACTCAGGATCGCGCCGAAGACGTCGCGGTTGACGTGATTGTAATCGAGATAGGAGTCGCGCTCCTCATGGGCATAAACCAGCCGCGCCGCGACGGTGGCACCGAGCGGGACAGAGATGTCGGCCTCGCCGCGCCACTTGTTCCACGATCCCCCCTGCACCGTGGCATTGGCCTCGAGACCGTCCGTCGGGCGCTTGCGGATATAATTGATCGTCGCCGACGGATTGCCGATGCCGGTCATGATCGCGTTGGCGCCGCGCACCGTCTCGACCCGGTCGAACAAGGCTGTGTCGAGTTCGCCGAACTGGATTCCCCAGAACAGCGGCAGGCCGATCCCGTCGACCTGGAAGTTCGAAACGTCGAACCCGCGCGAATTGAAATAGGTGCGGTCGGTCTCGACCCGCTCGACATTGATGCCGACGGTCTGATCGAGCAGATCGTTGATGTTGGTCAGCGCGAAGTCGTCGATCCGCTGCCTGTCGAGGATCGTGATCGACTGGGGCGTTTCTTTCGGCGTGAGCGCCAGGCCGGTCGCCGAGCTCGACTGGCGCTCGATCGTGCCGGTTACGACAATCTCGCTCCTGGTCTGGTCTTGTGCATCCGGCGTCGCGGCAGGGTTGGAGGCGGCCGCAAGGGCATTGGCTGGAGCGGTGGCAAGCAAGGTGCTCGCCAGCAGGAGGGGGCGCAGGGCCGCGTTCATCTGGAATTCCCTTTTCACTGGAACGTTTCGCAGGCGCCATAAGTGGCGCCATAATGCGAGTCAATCGCAATAGCATTAACGCACCCGAGTCCGGCGCGCGGCAATCTCCGGCGCGCGCATTGCTTCAGCAACGGCTGGCCGCGCGGGCAGGCGAGGTTATGCCATTGGGGCTATTGTGCCCTGGAGCGCGGTAACCCGCGCGGCGCCA
>JASLBO010000548.1 GCA_030146605.1 Sphingomonas sp.
TGAACCCCATCACCAGCGCGACCGCGATGATCAACCCGTCGGCGGCGGCGATCCGCGCGACGCGGCGCAGGATCTCCGCCTCACGCCGCTGGCGCCCGCGCTTGGAAACCGAGGTGTAACGCTCACGGGTACGCTCCAGCAGCGCGTCGGCCTGGGCCAGCTGGCGATCGACGTCGGTCGGCATGGGCGGTTACATCGCCTCCAGCTTGAACGTGTCCGCCGAGGGGCCGGCAAGCTGGTTCTGCGTCGCGCCTTCGGCCCGGGCGATATAGCCCTTCGACTTCTCGACTTCGTTGGACAGCGTGTTGACGGTGGTCTTCATGCTGTCGAGCGCCTTGAGCTTGAAGGTGTCGATCGCGTCCATCGTGTCATAGATGTTCTGGAACGCGCGTTGCAGCGTTTCGACGGGGATCGTCGAGTTCGCCGCCTGTTCGTGGATCGCCGCCGACTGGCTCTTGAGCAGCTTGCTGGTCGAATCGATCAGCCCGGCGGTGGTCGAGTTCAGCGCCGTGATCTGATCGAGTACCAGCTTCTGGTTGGTCAGCGCCTGCGCCACGGTGACTGCGGTGCGCAGCGCCGACACGGTGGTGGTCGACGCGCGGTCGACGCCCTTCACCAGCTCGACATTGTTCTTCTTGACCAGATCGAGCGCCAGATAGCCCTGCACCGTCACTGCCATCTGCGTCAGCAGATCCTGAGTGCGCTGGCGGACATAGAACAGCGCGGTTTCGCGGATCGCCTTGGCCTTGGCCGGCTCGGTGGCGTCGAGCTCGTTGGCCTTGTCCTCCAGCCGGCTGTCCATCGCCTTGGACAGATAGATCATCTGCTCCAGCCGCCCCATCGCGTTCCACAGGTTCGCGCGCTCGGTGTCGATCGCGGCATTGTCCATCAACAGCTCGTCCTTGCCGCTCGACAGGCTCTTGAGGATGCCGTTGATGTGGCTCTGCGACGACTGGTATTTGCGGAAATACTGTTTGAGCCCCGATCCGCCGAACAGCTTCGACAGGAACCCGTCATTGCCGCCGATCAATTTGCCGTTGCGACCCGGATCGAGCTCTTCGACGGTCTTGCGCAGCTGGAGCAGATCGGCGCCGACGCCGGTGTCGGTGCTCATCGCGCGGACGGGGCGATCGAGGAAGCGATTGGACTGGCCCGCCGCCTCGCGGATTTCCTTCTGCCCCATCGCCGCGATCGCATCGACGCGCTTGCCGAATTCGGGCGAGTTGACGTCCTGCGCGATCAGATCGTCGATGAAGCCCTCGACGCGCTTCTCGAGCTCGTTCTTCTTGGTGTCGTCCACCGGCACCAGACCGGCGGCCTTTTCAGGCGCCACCACTGCCACGGGACTCGGCGGCGTGAGTACCAGCTCCTGTTCGGCTACTGCAGTCTCGGTCGCCATGCTCAAATCTCCAAAGCTGTTGCGCCCATCCATAAGGACTAAGCGTCAGCTATCCAAGTGTATGATACAAATAGTACACCAACGTCCGCATCTCAACCTGATCGTCATCCCGGCGCACGCCGGGATCTCAGCCGGAGGCGCGATACGGCAAGAGATCCCGGCTTTCGCCGGGATGACAGCAGGAAGACCTGAAGACCTGAAGACCTAGGCCGTGCGCGCCGCCCGCAACGCCTTCCCCCACCACGCCAGCTCGTCGAACAAATGCCCGGTCCAGCGCAGGTCCTTGTCGTCGCCGGCGAATACCCCGTCTTTCACCTTGCCCCACACCCCCATGATGTGGACCGACGCCTCGAGCGGGGCCATCTGGAGCTCGCGGGCGATGCAGGTCAGCTGCTCGATCGAGCGCGCGGCGCCGTTGCCGCCATAACCGACAAAGGTCACCGGCTTGCGGTTCCATTCGGCGTAGACGAAGTCGAGGGCGTTCTTGAGCACCGCCGGGGGTCCGTGATTATATTCGGGGCAGATCAGGATATAGCTGTCGGCCGCGGCGATCTTCTCGGCCCAGCGGATCTGCAGCGGATCCTGGTACTTTCCCGCTGCGGGCGGGCTGGCGAAGGGATAGAAAGGCAGGTTCCAGTCCTTGAGGTCGACCAGCTCGCAAACGAGGCCCTCGCGCTCCGCCGCCCGTTCGACTACCCAGTTGCCGACCGGCTCGGCCATGCGGCCCTCGCGGACGCTGCCCAGGATGACGAGAATCTTCAGGGGTTCGGTCATGTGTTTATCCGTAGCGGCGCTTGCTCTTCCCGCAACGCACAAATTGCGCTAAAGGCGCCCGCGAAACCGCACCTTTGCGGCAATCAGGATATACGCATGAACCTCCGCAACGTGGCGATCATCGCCCACGTCGATCACGGCAAGACCACGCTCGTCGACCAGCTCTTCCGCCAATCCGGCACGTTCCGCGAAAACCAGCGGATCGAAGAAAGAGCCATGGATTCCAATGACTTGGAAAAAGAACGTGGCATCACGATTCTTGCCAAGTGCACGTCGGTCGACTGGGAAGGCACCCGGATCAACATCGTCGACACGCCGGGTCACGCCGATTTCGGCGGCGAGGTCGAGCGGATCCTGTCGATGGTCGACGGGGTGATCCTGCTGGTCGATTCTTCCGAAGGCGCGATGCCGCAGACCAAGTTCGTCACCGGCAAGGCGCTCGCGCTCGGCCTGCGCCCGATCGTCGTGGTCAACAAGGTCGACCGCCCCGACGAGCGCATCCAGGAAGTGCTCGACGAAGTGTTCGACCTGTTCGTCAGCCTCGAGGCCAGCGACGAGCAGCTCGACTTTCCGGTGCTCTACGCCTCGGGCCGCAACGGCTATGCCAATGTCGATCCGAGCCTGCGCGAAGGCACGCTGGCGCCGCTTTTCAACAAGATCGTCGAGCACATCCCGGCGCCTTCGGCCGATCCGGACGGCCCGTTCAAGTTCCTCGTGACCTTGCTCGACCGCGACAATTTCCTCGGCCGCATCCTGACCGGCCTGGTCTTCTCGGGCTCGGTGAAGACCAACCAGCAGATCCACGCGCTCGATAACGACGGCAAGATCGTCGAGACCGGCCGCGCCTCCAAGATCATGACCTTCCGCGGGCTCGAGCGCGTGCCGACCGAAGAGGCCCAGGCGGGCGACATCATCAGCCTTGCCGGGCTGACCACCGCGACCGTCTCCAACACGATCTGCGACCCCTCGGTCTCCGAGCCGCTCCACGCCCAGCCGATCGATCCGCCGACGCTGAGCATGCGTTTCGCGGTGAACGATTCGCCGATGGCGGGCCGCGAGGGCACCAAGGTGACCAGCCGGATGATCCGTGACCGCCTGTTCCGCGAAGCCGAGAGCAATGTCGCGATCAAGGTCACCGAAGCCGACGACCGCGATTCGTACGAAGTCGCCGGCCGCGGCGAGCTCCAGCTCGGCGTGCTGATCGAGACGATGCGCCGCGAGGGCTTCGAGCTCGGCATCAGCCGCCCGCGCGTGCTGTTCGGCACCGACGAGGAAGGCAAGAAGACCGAGCCGTACGAGACGGTGATCATCGACGTCGACGAGGAATATTCGGGCACGGTCGTCGAGAAGATGAACATCCGCAAGGCCGAGATGACCGACATGCGTCCCTCGGGCGGCGGCAAGACCCGCATCACCTTCTCGGCGCCTTCGCGCGGGATGATCGGCTATCACGGCGAGTTCCTGTCGGACACGCGCGGCACCGGGATCATGAACCGGCTGTTCGAGAAATACGGCCCCCACAAGGGCCAGATCGAAGGCCGCAAGAACGGCGTGCTGATCTCGAACGGCTCGGGCGAAGCCAACAGCTATGCGCTCGGCCCGCTCGAGGAGCGCGGCATCCTGTTCGTCGGCCATGGCGAGGCGCTGTACGAGGGCATGGTGATCGGCGAGAACGCGAAGCCGGACGACCTCGAAGTCAATCCGATGAAGGCGAAGCAGCTCACCAACTTCCGCGCATCGGGCGGCAAGGACGACGCGATCCGCCTCACCCCGCCGAAGAAGATGACGCTCGAGCAGGCGATCGCCTATATCGACGACGACGAGATGGTCGAGGTGACGCCGAAGTCGATCCGGCTGCGCAAGCGCTTCCTCGATCCGAACGAGCGCAAGCGGGCCAGCCGGGCGAAGCAGGCGGCCTGACGCGGCGCCCGACGCATTCGAGCGTCGCAGCCGCAGCCCGATTACACGCCCGGCGAGAGCAGCAGCGCGGTTTCAACTCGGTTCCGGCCTGCCGCCTTTGCCTTGTAAAGGGCAGTGTCGGCTGCCTGGAG
>JASLBO010000022.1 GCA_030146605.1 Sphingomonas sp.
TGGGTCGGCGTCGGGCCGCTCGCCGTCGAGGCGGGGATCTTCGCCTTCCTGTTGCTGGTCGCGGTTTCCAGCGCGGTGGCCGAGCTCAACGGCCCCGATACTGCGCGACGGCTGGTGCTGTGGGGCTTTATCCCGCTGATCACTTCGGTGCTGCTATCGCTGCTGGTGCTCGCGCTTCCCGCCTCGCCGAACATGGAGCCCGACCGGCTGAACGCCTTCGCGCTGATGATGTCGGGCACCCCGCGGATCTGGCTCGGCGGGATCATCGCTTATGGCATCTCGCAGATCCTCAACGTCACGATCTTCAGCGCGCTCAAGGCCGGCGGCGGCAAGCTGCTGTGGCTGCGCGCGGCGATCGCGAGCATGCTCAGCCAGATCGCCGACACGCTGATCTTCATCACCGTCGCCTTTTACGGCGTGTTCCCGATTCAGGAGCTGCTCGTCGGCCAGATGCTCGCCAAGGTCGTGCTCAGCCTCGTGCTGGTGCCGCCGCTGATCTATTTCTTCGTCGGGCTCGGCCGCGTCCTCGATCGCCGGCGCTCGCTCTGAGGCGTACTTCCCCCACGCTGCGCGAGGGGGGGTGTCGGCGGCGCCGTCATCGCCATTGCCGCTGGTGCGCGCGAGCCGTAAAGCGCGCGCGATGACCGATAACGCACCTGATCCCGCGCTGCTGGCCAAGGCCGAGACGCTCACCGAGGCTCTGCCCTATCTCCAGCGTTATGCCGGCGCGACCTTCGTCGTGAAATATGGCGGCCACGCGATGGGGGATCCCGAACTCGCGCGCGATTTCGCCGAGGACGTCGTGCTGCTCCAGGCCGTCGGGATCAATCCGATCGTCGTCCATGGCGGCGGGCCGCAGATCGGCGCGATGCTCAAGCGGCTCGGGGTCGAATCGCAGTTCGTCGGCGGGCTGCGCGTCACCGATGCCGAGACTGCGCGGATCGCCGAGATGGTGCTGGCCGGATCGATCAACAAGGAGATCGTCGGCTGGATCGGCCAGGCGGGCGGCAAGGGCGTGGGCATCTCGGGCAAGGATGCCGGCCTCGTCACTGCCGAGAAGGTCCAGGGCCGCGAGCCCAATCCGCTGAGCGGGATCGAACGCCATGTCGATCTCGGCTTCGTCGGCGAGCCGGTCGCGGTCGATCCCTCGATCCTGCGCTCGCTCGCGGCGCAGGGGTTCATTCCGGTGGTCGCGCCGGTCGCGCTCGGCACCGACGGGCATACCTACAATATCAATGCCGACACGATGGCCGGGGCGATCGCCGCCGCATGCGGCGCCAAGCGCTTCTTCCTGCTCACTGACGTGGCGGGGGTGCTCGACAAAACGGGCGATCTGATGACCGACCTCGATCCGGCAGGCATCGCCGCGCTCAAGGCCGACGGCACGATATCGGGGGGGATGATCCCCAAGGTCGAGACCTGCGTCGCCGCGGTCGAGGCTGGCGTCGACGCGGCGGTGATCCTCGACGGGCGCGTCCCGCACGCGATGCTGCTCGAGATCTTCACCCGGCGCGGCGCGGGCACGCTGGTCCACGCCTGAACCACGCACTATCTAATACCAACACCTCTCACGGAGAACGGGTTTGATCCTGATCCTCGACATCCTCAAGATCGTCCTGATCGTCATCTGGTGGATCATCATCGTCCAGGCCATCCTGTCGTGGCTGATCGCGTTCAACGTGATCAGCACGCACAACGAATATGTCGGCGCGATCTGGCGCGCGCTCCAGAGGATCACCGATCCGATCTATCGGCCGATCCGGCGCGTGCTGCCCGATTTCGGCGGGCTCGATCTTTCGCCGATGGTGGTGCTGGTGATCCTGCTGATCCTCCAGCAGGCAGTGATACCGGCGCTTGAGCGCGTCGCCATGGGCGGGCCGCTCTGAGCCGCGCGGGCGCAGCCTGGACGCTGCGCCCCGACGGGATCGAAATCGCAGTGCGCGTGACGCCGCGCGCCGCGCGCGACGCGTTTGCCGCAGGCACTGACCAGCATTTCGCTGCGCGGTTGGCAGCGCCTCCCGTCGAAGGTGCTGCGAATGCGGCTTTGGTGCCACTGGTCGCCAGGGCCTTCGGCGTCCCGAAGCGCGCCGTGATATTGATCGCGGGCGACACCGCCCGCCTCAAGCGGCTCGCCATCGCCGGCGATGCGCATGCGCTGGCGAAAATCGCCGCCAGCCTCTATGGACGCGAGCCATGAGCGCAGCACTGATCGACGGCAAGGCATTCGCGGCGAGCCTCCGCGGCCGCATCGCGGAACGGGTCCCAGCATTCCGCGAGGCGGCCGGGCGCGCGCCCGGCCTCGCGGTGGTGCTGGTCGGCGAAGACCCCGCCTCGGCGGTCTATGTCCGTTCCAAGGGCAAGCAGACTCGCGAGGCCGGGATGGAGAGCTTCGAGCACAAGCTTCCCGCCGACACCGATCAGGCGACGTTGCTGGCCTTGGTCGAGCAACTCAACGCCGATCCGGCGGTCGACGGCATCCTCGTCCAGTTGCCGCTCCCTGCGCATATCGACGCCGACCAAGTGCTGCTGCGGATCGATCCCGACAAGGATGTCGACGGGTTCCATCCGGTCAATGCCGGCCGTCTCGCTACCGGGCTGCCCGGCTTCGTCCCCTGCACCCCGCTCGGCTGCCTGATGCTGCTCGAAGACCGGCTCGGCGACCTTTCGGGGCTCGACGCCGTGGTGATCGGCCGCTCGAACATCGTCGGCAAGCCAATGGCGGCCTTGCTCACGGCAAAGAGCTGCACCGTCACCGTCGCGCATTCGCGCACGCACAACCTGCCGCATTATCTCCGTCATGCCGACATCGTCGTAGCCGCGGTCGGGCGTCCGCATTTCGTCAAGGGCGAATGGCTCAAGCCCGGCGCAACCGTGATCGACGTCGGCATCAACCGCACCGGGAACGGCCTCACCGGCGACGTCGATTTCGACAGCGCCGCCTCGGTCGCCGGCGCGATCACCCCGGTGCCCGGCGGCGTCGGCCCGATGACGATCGCGGTCCTGCTCCGCAACACTTTGGTGGCGGCGCACCGCCGCGAAGGAGTCGCGCTCGACGAAGGGGATATCTGATGCTGGCAGCGCTGCTGATGCAAGTCGCGGCACCCCAGACCGCGCTGGAGGCGGAACGTGCCTTTAATCAATTGGCGCAGGACAAGGGGCAGTGGACGGCATTCCGCGCGTTTGCAGCGGAGGACGGGGTGATGTTTGTGCCCGAGCCGACCAACGCCCGCGCCTGGCTCAAGGACCGGGCAGATCCGCCGAGATCGGTGAAATGGTCGCCGACCGAAAACTACGTCTCATGCGACAGCAAAGTCGCCGTGAATATGGGCGGCTGGAAGCGGCCAGACGGTTCGGTCGGTTATTTCACTACGGTCTGGAGGCGGCAGCCCGACGGGAGCTGGAAATGGCTTCTCGATCACGGCGACACGCTCGCCAGCCCGATTGCCGTCACCGAATTGCCC
>JASLBO010000051.1 GCA_030146605.1 Sphingomonas sp.
TCGCCCGTCAGCCCCCACTGTGTCAGGAGCTTCGTGCAAAATGTTCCATGCACATCGTGCAGGTGCCTCGGCGTCGCGGTACCTTCCTCGTCCACGTGGAAGATGCGCGCTTCTTTCTTGATCGCGCTGAAGCCGCACCCGAACCCATTCGTGCTTCACGGCCGGCCAGATGCGTAATCAGCACCGTATCCACGCCATCGGCACGCTTGCGATCGCGAATGTGGGCGAGCACAGTGTCGGGTTGTGGCGTCTGTGGAATGATGACGCGCCGACGCTTGCGGCGGCTTACCTTGATCGCCTTCTGCACGATCGCGAACTCGCCAACCTCGGCCCAGGACAGCGTAATTAGATCCTCGCGTCGCAAGCCTCTCACGGCAGCGAGCCGCAGCCCGTCGATCAGGCCCTGCCGGTCTTGGCGTCATTGAAACCGCGCGCGGCCCTCAGGCGGTCATGCTCATGATGCCAGGCATCGTCCGCGCATTCGGGCTCAAACCGCTCGCGATCTCCGTTGCGAGGAGATCCTTGTCGCGGCTCTTGCAACGCGGCGCTTCGCGACGGCCTGCATCTTGGGCCGGTGTTGTCGGCGACCGGACGGGCGCGCGCCGTTGACGTTCCCGATGAGGCGATGCAATAGGCGCGCAATTACATCCTGACCTAACTGGAATAGCTGCGGTCGGCGGGCCATGATCGGCGCCCATCGACCAGCGCCGCCGAAAGCCGAATGTGCGCATGAAATGTTGAATGGCGGCGGCCTCATTCCCTTGTTCGCGGAACTGCGGCCGGCGTTGGCGCGGTTCCTCCAGGCCCGCGGTGCTTCGCAGGACGAAGCGGAGGATGTGCTTCAGGATGTGAATATCAAGCTGCTGGGCGAACGGGCTGGGCCAATCGCGCAGCCTCGCGCCTATCTCTACAAGATGACCAACAATCATTTCCTGCTGCACCGGCGCACCGCCGGCCGGCGCGAGCGCCGCGAGGCGGATTGGGTGAGCGCGCATGGCGGCAGCGGGGAGGCCGACGACCAGCCGTCGATCGAGACCGAGCTCATCGCGCGCGAGCAGCTCGCAATCCTGCAGCGGCTCCTCGATCGTCTGCCTGAACGGACGCGGACCATTTTCCGCCGTTTCCGGATCGACGCAGAGCCCCAGCGCGTGATCGCCGGCGAGCTTGGCATCAGCGTCAGTGCCGTCGAGAAGCATCTCGCACGCGCCTATGAAGCGATTTCCGCCGCGAAGCTCCGGTTGAATGAGGATCATCCGGATCGGCGGAGTCTCACAGGGAACAGGGGCCGTCATGACATCTGAGTCGCCGGACAACGTCGATGCGCGCGCTATTGAGTGGCACATAAGGCTGCGCGACGGCGGCGATGCAATCTGGGAAGAATTCGCCGAATGGCTTGCGGAAGATCCGCGCCATGCGGCCGCCTATGATGCGATCGAGCAGGCCGATCTCGCGCTCGAGCCGCTGTTGCCGCACGTCGTGATCCGCGAGGCAGCCAACGATCTGGAAGCGATGCCGGCGCAGCGCGGATGGCGCTGGGGTCTCGCCGGCGGTGCGCTCGCCGCCTCGATCGCCGGGGCCTTCCTGTTGCTGCCGCAAGCAGGATCCAGCCGGTATGAGGTCGCCACGCGCCCGGGCGAGCGCCAGGTGGTCCAGCTCGATGCGGCGACGCGGATCACGCTGAACGGCGCGACGCGGATGACCTTCGATCGCAAGGACCCCCGCTTTGCTTCGCTGGCCAGGGGGGAGGCGCTCTTCCAGGTTCGGCATGACAGCGCCAGGCCCTTCCGGCTCGAAGTGGGCGATAACATCGTCGAGGATGCCGGGACGGTGTTCAACGTCGTCCATGAGACCGGCGAAGTCCGGGTCGCGGTTGCCGAAGGGAAAGTCGTCTACAATCCCGGGCGCGCCGCAATCGCCTTGGACGCCGGCCAGGCACTGGTGGACCGTGGTGCCTCGAATGGCGTGGACGTAACGCGAATCCCGACCGAGCGGGTCGGCGGGTGGAAGAGCGGATCGCTCGTCTACTCCGCCGCGCCGCTGTCGCGGATCGCGGCGGATCTGAGCCGAGCCATGGAAGTGCGCATCACCGTCGCACCCGGCCTGGCCGATCGGCCGTTTTCGGGAACGATCATGCTGGATGGCAGCGGCTCCGAGCAGCTCCGCCGTCTCCGGCTCGCCTTGAATGTGGGCCTGGAGAAGGGACCCGACGGCTGGGTCATGAAACCGGTCGGCAGTGCGGGGCAATAGACGGGCGGCGGCCGTCGTCGCGATTGCGTTCGGTCTCGGCACCGCCGATGCCGCCGAGGCAGAGACGTTCAACATCGCGCCGGGTCCGCTCGGCGCGATCGCAGCAGCCATTGGAGCGCAGGCGGGAATCACCGTCGCCGTCACCGATCCCGAGCTCGCGGGGCGGCTCTCACCCGGCGTGCGCGGCACGTTCTCCGCACGCGCCGCACTGGAGCGGGCCTTGCGGGGAACGGGCGCCGAGGCGGTGTTCTACGACAAGGTTACTGTCAGGATCATCCGGGCGCGCGCGAAACCGCGCCAGGTCAAGCCCAAACCGGCGATTGTCGTGCCCGACCCGTCGGCTGAGCCGGCCGAGATCGTCGTCACGGCGAGCAAGCAGCAGATATTGCTCAGTAACTATCCTGGTTCGGCCAAGATAATCGATTTCGAGCCGGACTGGATTTCGCGCAACGGTCCGAGAGGATCGGCTGCGCTCACCGAGACGCTGCCGACGCTCAATTCGACCAATCTCGGGCGCGGACGCAACAAGCTCTATGTGCGCGGGATCTCCGACAGCAGCTTCAATGGCCCGACACAGGCGACGGTCGGGCAATATCTCGGCGACGCCCGGCTCAACTACAATGCGCCCGACCCCGACTTGAATC
>JASLBO010000054.1 GCA_030146605.1 Sphingomonas sp.
CCAGGTTTCCGCTTTGTGCGTTATGATCCCTTACAACGCATCGGCTGGACCCGGGGCGTCGACCTGGGCACGGGGAAGGGGGCCTATCTCCCTGCCATCCTCACATATCTTGCATACCGCATCATCACCCCTGCGGAGCGCCTCGACTCCGGCTATTCAACTGGCGCCGCAGCGGGTCCAAGCCTCGCGGCCGCATATCACTCGGGGCTGCTTGAGGTGATCGAGCGGGATAGCTTCGCCTGCCACTGGTATCTGCGCCGGACGCCGCCCGAGATCGACATTGCGGAGTATGCAGGCCAGCTCTCTCCCCCGCTAGCCGAGATCATTTCCGGAGCGAAGCTCCACCTGCGTTTCTTTGACATAACGACGGACCTTGGCGTGCCGACTGTGTTGGCAGTGGGATTGCCCAACGCCGGAGGGGTAGCCATTGGCGCAAGCGCCAGGCCGAGCTTTGCCGCCGCCATTGAAAAGGCGGCAATCGAGGCATTCCACACCTTCAACTGGATATCAGAGTTACGACGGGACCGCGCGCATATTGATCAGCCGGAAGACATCCGCAGCTACCGGGATCATGTCGTCTGGCACCTCGATTCGAGCCGGCTGAACGCGCTTGATTTCATCCTGAGCGGCCCTCGCCCCGAGCGGCTGCCCGCGACCGATTGGAGTGGGAGCGACGATCGGGCGCGGCTGGCTGCTCTTGTCGGCCGGCTCGCCGGGTGCGGATATACGAGCTATGGGCTTGAGCTTACCCCGGAAGAGGTCGCCGGGCTGGGAATTTGGGTCGGGCGCTCCTTCGTGCCCGGTCTTCAGCCGCTTGGCTCGGGTACCGGAAATGAGCACGGCGACATGCGCCGGTTGCGGCGTTTCGCACAGGCCGCGGGCTTGGCGACACCGACGACAATCAACCTCGACCCCCATCCCTTTCCTTGAGCGCATCCAATGGACCGCGATGATGAGCAAATGACGTTCCTCGAACCGGCCAGAATACTGGACGAGTTCATCACGCCGCTTGGCTTTACGGCACCCGAGCTGCAAGAGATTGAGATCTTCCATGAGGCAACCAAACTCAAGGGGTTCCATGAGAAGACGCTCGGGCGGCGGATCGGTACCTACTTGGTCGATAAGCGTGCCGTCGTGGAAACCGCCGGGAATTATAAGCTCTACACCGAAGGCGAGATCATTCCACTGCCCCCGCCTCAACCGATCGGCACTACGCTTTCTGACATTCTGCACGCGCGCAAGTCATGTCGCGCCTTCTCCGGCGAACCGATTACGTTACCGGAGCTGTCGCAAATACTTTCGGCCACGCGCGCGACACGGAAGGTGACTCTGTCGAGCGAAGAGGGACTTGAGCTTTGGTTCCGTCCTTACCCGTCTGGAGGCGGGCTTTATCCGAGCGAGATCTACGTCGCGCTTCGCAACGTGGAAGGCATGGCGCCAGGGCTGCTGCACTATGACCCCCGCCGCCATGTGCTAACCCGTGTGGTCGATGAGGTTCGCTTCTCCGAGTTGCGGGCAGCCATGGGCGACGAGGACGGGATTGCGCTCAACGCGGGGGCAGTGTTCTTCGTTAGTTCGCTTCCGGAGCGGACGGTCGTGAAATATGCTTATCGCGGCTATCGCTTCGCGATCATGGAAGCCGGTATGATCCCGCTGGCGCTGAATCTCACAGCGACCGGGATTGGACTTGGAGCGCTCCACTGGGGCGGTTTCCTCGACGATCGAATCAACACGCTGATTGGGGCCGATGGTATCTCCGAAAGCGTCACGTCCTGTCTGATCGTCGGAAGGGAGGCCAATGCCCACGGATAGTGCAATCCTGAAGCTGGTTCGCAGTGGCATCGAGGAAGTGCTC
Source organism: Sphingomonas sp. (assembly GCA_030146605.1). Classification (GTDB taxonomy): domain Bacteria; phylum Pseudomonadota; class Alphaproteobacteria; order Sphingomonadales; family Sphingomonadaceae; genus Sphingomonas. The sequence continues at coordinate 1,856 of JASLBO010000054.1, forward strand.
TCGGCCTTGTCACAAGGCGACCGCAACGCAGCAGACGAAGCACTCGCACAAATCCACCCGGTGCTTGACGGCCGGCCAATCTGTGGCGTCCTGGCAGGGTTGCTCGCAAGCGAGGAGCCCATACACAAGGTAGCCGATCATCTCTATTGCGCCGGAACCGCATGCGATCTCGACCTGCTGCGTCAAGCGTATGCGATCGTGCAAGGCATGCTGCCGGGCGCAATGCCACTTATTCTGGTGAGGATCGACCCACTGTCCGGCGGCGCGCGCCACGCGACCGATCTTGAGGGAGTTGGGGTGGTCAGCCTGCCCCTGGTCGAGACGACTTTAGAAACGCTCGTCCATGAGTTCGTTCATGGCTTCGTTTCGTCGGGCCACAGGATGCTCGACGAGGGGCTCGCCGTATGGCTGGCGACGCTAGCTACTTCGCCCGGGCCGCGGGAAGCCCGTGGGAAGCTCACCGTGGCAGCCGAGGCAGGGCCGACGATAGATGCGCTTGCCGCTCGTCGCTGGACAGAGCAGCCGTGTTTCGAGGGTTTGGACGTCCCGGCCGGATCGGCTCATGCAGTGGCGGCACTGGCAGTTGCTGACCAAATCGAACACCACGATATGCCCGCGCTGCTTGCGCTCATGCGGCGCGTTCGGGCTGAGAGGATCGACGACATCCGAGACCTTATCGTCTCGCCGGTCGGCGCCGAGAGCGTCCTCGATCATGGGCGTGGGGACGAGCGCGAAAACCTGCGCCGCCAGTTTCGTGTCGGGGACGTGCGCGGCGCGGCTGACCGGCTTCCGCTCGCGCGCAGTCAGCATCTCGCAAACCCTGATGATGAAGGTTTCGAGGAGGACTATCTTCTCCTTTTGCTCCTGTCAGCCGACGAGCCCGATGCGGTAGCGTTGCGGGAAGAGTTCGACATGGCGCTCGAACGCTATGTGAGCCGGCGGGACGATACGCCGATGGCTTTCGCACTCTGCGTATCTCGCGAAGGTCTCAACATTCGCTACGCCCCCGATTTTATCGCGCTAAACGACAGCTTCCAACGCGGCCGCGCGATCATCGACGCGGCGCTCGATATCTTCGAGAATGATCTCGATGTGGTCGCGACGGCAGCGAAGTTCGAGCTTTTCACGCCGCTCGAATATGGCGGTAATCCGGCACGCGCGCGCATCTATCTCCAGCGCGCAATGACGCTCGCCAAAGACCCTGTTCTAGCTGGGCATTTCGAGAACGCCATCACCAGGCTGTCGCTCAGGCGAGATGCCGCATGAACGACCCCGTGATAGCAGCAGCGGCCGTGATGGTTGATGATCTGATCGTTCGAGGCCAAGGAGGTTTCGAGCTTCGTATTGCTCAACTCTCCATCAATCGCGGCAGCATGGTCGCACTTGTCGGCCGCAACGGGTCAGGCAAGAGCACGTTCCTGGACGCAATTCTGAACCTGATTCAGATCAACTCGGGATCAGTGAGAATTTTCGGAGAAAGCCTGCTCAAACTGAAACCGAACGACCCTTTGCGGGCCCGGATTGGCGCACAGGTGCAAGGGGTGACCTGGTCGTGGTCGATCAAAGTCTCGGAGATTCTGGCGATACATGCATCGCTCTACGGCCACAGCGATCCAGATGTGATGGAGGCTCTGGGCGTCCGAAAGCTGTTCCCGTTGATGTACCGCAAGCTTTCGACCGGACAACGCCGCAGGGTCGACCTGACGGTCGCGCTTGCTCACCGCCCTGATCTTATCGTCCTGGACGAACCCTCGGCCGGACTCGATCGCCAGTTCGAGGAGGGTTTCAGGCGGGTGCTCAACGAGCGCCGCGCCGCTGGCGCGACCACAATCCTCGCCACCCATGACGGGCAGGATGTCGGTATTGCAGACCGGATCCTGTGGTTCGAGAACGGTTCAGTAATTGAAGATAATCTGCCTGGCACCATCCTCGAGCGGGAAGTGGGGCGGTTCGTCGGCATTGTCGGGCAGGCTCAGGGGCCGCTCACCGACCAGCTGGAGCACGAGCTTGCTGACATTGCTCGCTCCCACGCCCGCGACGCG
>JASLBO010000086.1 GCA_030146605.1 Sphingomonas sp.
CGTGACGCCGCCGACCATCTGCGTGCCGTATTCCAACGCCGCCTTGGTGTGGAAGCTGCCGGTCTCACCGGTCATGCCCTGGGTGATGACCTTGGTGTTCTTGTCGACGAGGATGCTCATTCCGGCTCCCAATTTCTTTCCTTAGTTCCCCTGCGAAGGCAGGGGCCCAGACCTTAAAACAAAGACTCGAACAGATCGTCCCAGCCCGGATTCATCATTTCTATCTCGCGCAGCTTCCACAGGCGCTTCCATTTCTTCATCTGCAATTCGCGGGTCCTGGCACCTTCGATCGTATCATGCCCTTGGTACCAGACGAGCAACTTGCAGCCGTGTTCTTTGGTAAAGCCGGCGATCAGACCGTTGCGGTGCTGATAAGCCCTTGCAGGCAGATCGCTCGTCGCGCCGATGTAGATCGTCCCGTTAGGCGGCTCGCCATGATGTAGACGTAGCCGGGCTTCTCCACCTTATCGTTTCACCTTCCCAGTCTGGGCCCCTGCCTGCGCAGGGGAACAAGGCAGTTAAATGAGCGATTCGTCGATGCCCTTGCAGGCCACGAGCAATTCCTTGACCGCGTCGACCGAGACCGAAAGGTTGGCCTTGGCTTCGTCGCCCAGCTTGATCTCGACCACCTTCTCGACGCCGCCGGCGCCGATGATCACCGGCACGCCGACATAGAGATCGTCGATGCCGTACTGGCCGGTCAGGTGCGCCGCGGCCGGAAGGACGCGCTTCTGATCGTAGAGATAGCTCTCCGCCATCGCGATGCCCGAAGTGGCGGGTGCATAGAAGGCCGAGCCGGTCTTGAGCAGGCCGACGATCTCGCCGCCGCCCGAGCGGGTGCGCTGGACGATCGCGTCGATGCGCTCCTTCGTCGAGAAGCCCATCTCGATCAGGTCGGGGACGGGGATGCCCGAGACGGTCGAATATTCGATCACCGGGACCATCGTGTCGCCATGGCCGCCGAGCACGAAGCTGGTGACGTCCTTGACCGAGACCTTGAATTCCTCGGCGAGGAAGTGGCTGAACCTGGCCGAGTCCAGCACGCCGGCCATGCCGACGACCTTCTGGTGCGGCAGCCCCGAGAATTCGCGGAGCGCCCAGACCATCGCGTCGAGCGGGTTGGTGATGCAGATCACGAAGGCATCGGGCGCGTTGGCGGCGATGCCTTCGCCGACCGCCTTCATCACCTTCAAATTGATGCCGAGCAGATCGTCACGGCTCATGCCCGGCTTGCGGGCGACGCCAGCCGTGACGATGATCACGTCGGCGCCGGCGATGTCGGCATAGTCGTTGGTGCCGGTGATCCTGGCGTCGAAACCTTCGACCGGGCCGCACTGCGACAAGTCGAGCGCCTTGCCCTGGGGCACGCCTTCGACCACGTCGAACAGGACGATGTCGCCGAGACCCTTGAGTGCTGCGAGGTGCGCGAGCGTGCCGCCGATGTTACCGGCGCCGATCAGCGCGATCTTCTTGCGAGCCATGGAATCTCCTTAGCCTTGGTCGACCAACCACGGGACGCGGCTGTGGCGCCCCTAAAACGGGGGCGGCTTAGGCCCATAATAGGAGGGTCGCAACCCGGGAATCACTGCAGCTCCGGATTATCTTTGCAACTAATTCGCAAATGCAATAAGATGGACGCCCGCCATCGTCGGTCAGCGCCCGGCCCCCGCACGGCGGCGATATTCCTCCGCAAGCACAGTGAACGCCTGTTTGCGTGCTCCGGTTTCCGAGATCAGGCCTTTACGGTTCCAGCCCTGCTGGAACACCGGGTGCTGGCGGCGCGGCGAGCGGAAATCCTTGAGCAGCCACGGGCTCAATCCCGCGAGTGACGGCACCTTCGCCGCCATCGCCAGTGTCTGGCGGTAGTATTCGGCCTGAAACTCTTCGCTGAACTTGTGCGGCTCGGCGCCGGAATCGTGATAGCCGGCCTGCGCATCGGCGCCGAATTCGGAGAAGATCAGCGGCTTGTCGGCGGGCGAGCGCCATTCGAAGCCAGGCAGGTCAGCCAGCGGGTCCTGCGAATACCAGCCATTATAGGTGTTGATCGCCATCACATCGAGGTCGGCGACGAGCGGATCGTCGATCTGCATCACCTTGCCCTCGCGCTTGCTGAGCAAGGCGGCGGTGACGAGACGGCTGTCGTCGAGCGAACGGACATCGGCGATCAGCGTGCGCAGGAACGCGTTGCGCGCGTCGCTGATCGGCGTTTCGTTGGCGACGCTCCACAAGGCGATCGACGCGCGGTTGCGGTCGCGCAGGATGTTCTCGCGCAGCTGCTGCCGCGCCGACTCGAGCGTCGCGGGATTGTTCCAGTTGACCCGCCAATAGACCGGGACCTCGCTCCACACGATCAGGCCGAGTTCGTCGGCCATGCGAGTCATCACTTCGCTGTGCGGGTAATGGGCGAGGCGGACGAAATTGCCGTTGAGCCCGTGCTTGATCTCGCTGAGCAATGCGCGTGCGGCGGCAGGCGTGATCGCGCGGACCGGATCCTTGCCGAGCTCCTCCTCGTGCATCGAAATGCCGCGCAGGAAGACGGGTTTGCCGTTGAGCAGAATCCGGCTGCCACGCGTCTCGATCGTGCGGAAGCCGACCCGGTCGTGCAGGACGTCCGCACCGGATTCGAAGCGGACATCGTAAAGCGTCGGCGTCTCCGGCGACCAGCGCTTGAGCCTGCTCGAGGCGGTGATGCTGGCGCTCCAGCGTCCGTCGGCATCGGTCCGCCCGCTCAGCATCAGGCCGAGCGCGGGAATGCGGACGCTGACGTCGCGGTTCGCTGCCCGGCTGCCGAAGAGGCGGATGTCGACGTGGATCGCGCCGTCGCGCCCGAGACGGATCCACGCATCGTCGATGAAGGTCTCGGGAACGGTGATCAAGGTCACCGAGCGGGTGATGCCGCCATAGGTCTCCCAATCGGTCACGGGCGGAGGGACATCGTCGTCGGTGCGAACGGAATCGACGCCGACTGTGATCTGATTGCTGCCGTCGCGCAGCAACTCGGTCACCTCGAGGACAAAAGGCGTGAAACCGCCCTTGTGGCTGCCGACCGACTTGCCGTTGAGATAGACGGCGGCATCATGATCGGCGGCTGCGAAGCGCAGGAAAGCGCGGGTGCCGGGGGCGGGCTTTCGCGCGTCGAAGCTCCGCTGGTACCAGACCAGCCCTTGATAATAGCGCATCTCGGGCGCGTGGCCGATCCAGCTGCCGGGCAGGTGCACCACCGGCGAGCGCTGCATGTCGAATTCGTAGAGCGCGCGGGGGTTCTTTTCCATGGCATCCGCCTGGACCACGTCGGCCCAGCGCCGGCTGCTCTCGCCCGGCACGCCGCCGTGGAAGCCGGCCTTGCCGTCGCGGAAAGGATCCACCGACCAATGCCATGCGCCATCGAGGCTCTGCGCGGGACGCATATCGGCGGCGGTGAGCACGGGTTGGGCGAAGGCGGGTGGGGCGAGGAGCAGCGCCAGCAAGGCAAATCCGCGCGACAACAGCTTCATTCCGCTCTCCCCTTTTCGTGTTCCTGCGAAAGCAGAACCCAGGGCCAAGCCACGCCGGGTTCCCGGTTTCGCAGGAGCACTATTGTGATCCAACCCTAACGCTCTCCATGCCCCTCGGCCAGATATTCGTCGGATGCCATTTCGTGGAGCCGCGAGGCGGTGCGCTCGAACTCGAAGGCGCCATCGCCGGCGACATACAGGTCATCCGGACGGGCGTCGGCGGCGGCGAGCAGTTTGACCCGGTTCTCGTACAGCGCATCGACCAGAGTGACGAAGCGCGCGGCCTCGTTGCGGTTGTCCGGGCCCAGGCGGGGGATGCCGACGAGGATGATCGTGTGGAAGCGGTGCGCGATCGCGAGATAATCGGGCGCGCCGCGGGCCTCGCCGCACAGCCGCTTGAACGAGAAGACCGCGACGCCTTTGACGCATTTGGGGACATGGATCTGGCGGCCGCTCTGGACGGGCAAGTCGCATGCGGGGACGCGTGCGCGGTCCTCGACCGGATAGTCGGTGAGCCGGAAGAAGGCGGCGGAAAGCTGCGCGGTTGCCTCCGGGCCGTTGGGGACCAGCCACGTCTCCATGCTGCCGAGGCGATCGAGCCGATAGTCCACCGGGCCGTTAAGGGGACGCACATCCATCTTGCCCTCGATCAGCGCGATGAATGGCAAGAAAAGTTCGCGGTTGAGCCCGTCTTTGTAGAGCTCGCCCGGCGCGCGGTTCGACGTGGCGACTATGGTGAGCCCGTGATCCATCATCTCGGTGAACAGGCGCGAGAGGATCATCGCATCGGCGGGGTTGTTGACCACCATCTCGTCGAAGGCGAGCAGGCGGATATCGTCGACCAGCGCCTCGGCGACCGCGACCAGCGCGTCGGCGCTGTTCTTCTGGCGCTCGGTGTCGAGGCGCGCATGCACCTCGAGCATGAATTCGTGGAAATGGACGCGGCGCTTGCGGCGGATCTGGACGCAATCGAACAGCAGGTCCATCAGCATCGACTTGCCGCGCCCGACGCCCCCCCACAGGTACACGCCGCGCGGCGGTTCGGGCCTGCGGCCGAGCGCGCGCCACAGGATGCTGCCCTTTTTGGGGACGGCTTCGAGCTCCTGCGCGAGGATGTCGAGACGTTCGGCGGCGGCCGCCTGTTCGGGATCGGCGCGCAATTCGCCCGCGGCCACGAGTTCGCGATAGCGAGCGAGGACCTTGCTCACCTGGACGACGGCTTGCGGATCGTGCCGAGGAAGCTCGCGACCATCACTTCGTCCTGCACCACCACCCCGCGCAGGAAGAGCAGCCGCCCGGTCTCGCGGAGCAGTTCGACATGCGCTTCGGTCGGCACGCCGATCGCCCCGCCGGTAATGAACTGGATCGACATATCGAGCGTCGAGGCGGGCCCGCTGAGCACCCCGAAGCTGCGCCCCGCGGCGAACAGCGCCATGTCGATGAAGCCGGCGAGCGCGCCGCCATGAATGTGGTCGCGCAGGTTCGAATGCTGGTGGGCGAAGGTCGTGCGCACCCGCGCGACCTTGCCGTCGAGCTTTACCGACAGCCCGCCGATGAAGCTGTTGAAGCGCCCCTGATCGAGGATCTGCCAGCGCTTCCAGCCGGGCAGGTCGGGGTCGTCGTCGTAGCGGAAATGCGTCTCGGCGAAGTCGCTCAAAGCGCCCGCTCGGCCTCCATCTTCTTGATCTCCGAGATCGCCTTGGCGGGGTTGAGGCCCTTGGGACAGACGTTCGCGCAATTCATGATCGTATGGCAGCGGTAGAGGCGGAACGGATCCTCGAGCTGGTCGAGCCGCTCGCCGGTCATCTCGTCACGGCTGTCGGCCAGCCAGCGATAGGCCTGGAGCAGGATCGCTGGCCCCAGGAACTTGTCGCTGTTCCACCAATAGCTCGGGCACGAAGTCGAGCAGCAGGCACAGAGGATGCACTCGTACAGGCCATCGAGCTTCTCGCGATCCTCGGGGCTCTGGAGCCGCTCCTTGCCCGAGGGCGTGGTCGAGACGGTCTGCAGCCATGGCTTGATCGAGCTGTATTGCGCGTAGAAATGGGTGAAATCGGGGACGAGGTCCTTGATCACGTCCATGTGCGGCAGCGGGGTGATGCGGATCTCACCCTTGATGTCCTCGATCGCGGTCGTGCAGGCAAGACCGTTGCGCCCGTCCATGTTCATCGAGCACGAGCCGCAAATGCCTTCGCGGCACGAGCGGCGGAAGGTCAGCGAGCTGTCCTGCTCGGATTTGATCTTGATCAGCGCGTCGAGGACCATCGGGCCGCAGGCATCTAGGTCGACTTCGAACTGGTCATAGCGCGGGTTCTCGCCGCTGTCGGGATCGTAGCGGTAGATCTTGAACTTCTTGACGCGCGTCGCCGACGCGTCTGCCTTGTGCTCCTTGCCCCTGGTGATGCGGCTGTTCTTGGGCAGGCGGAAGTCGGCCATTCCTGGAGTCCTTAGCGACACAATGTTTGGAAAGGCGGCTATGCCTTTCGCATTCGCAGCGCAACCCCGCAGGGCACGCAAAGCTCAGCCTTTGTTCGCCAGCACCGAATCGAGCAGCCCGGGGAAGCGCGCATCGAAATCGGCGCGGCGCAGCCGGTTGATGCGCTCGCGCCCCTCGGCCGAGGTCTCCACCAGGCCCGCCGCGCGGAGGACGTTGAGGTGGTTGGAAATCGTGCTCTTGGGCGTGCCGCCGATGCAGGCGGTGCTTGCATTGAGGCAAGGGCTCGCCACCAGCCGCGCGACCATTTCCAGCCGCACGGGATCGGCGAGCGCGTGCAGCGCCGCCGCAAGGCTGACGTCGTTCAGGTTCGGGTGCACCAGGCGATCCATGTCACCGATATAGGACTATTTATTCATTTCCATAGTTCGGGACTCTTGAACTAATAGCGAGCGTCGCCAGATCAGCGTCCGTCCCGGCAGCCGGCGAAGCGATCGGCTGGGGACCGGAGATTTGGATATGTCGAAGAAACTCGCAGGCAAGCGCGCGCTGGTCACCGGCGGATCGCGCGGGATCGGCGCGGCGATCGCCAGGCGGCTCGCCGCGGACGGCGCCGATGTCGTGATCACCTATGCCGGCAATCATGAAGGCGCGAAGGCCAGCGTGGCGGCGATCGAGGCCGAAGGCGTCAAGGGCAAGGCGATCCAGGCTGATGCCGCCGATGCCGAGGCAGTGAACCGGGCGGTGGACGAGGCAGCGGCCACGCTGGGCGGGATCGATATTCTCGTCCACAATGCGGGGGTCGCCGAACTCGGGCCGCTGGGTGTCGAATCGCTCGAAAGCTATCGACGCATCTTTGGCGTCAACGTCGAAGGCGTTCTCGCCGGAACGGTCGCCGCGTTGCCGCATCTGCGCGACGGCGCGCGGGTGATCCTCGTCAGTTCGGTGAGCGGGGCGCATGCGGGCTTTGCCGGGAACAGCGTCTACGCGGCGAGCAAGGCCGCAGCATCG
>JASLBO010000101.1 GCA_030146605.1 Sphingomonas sp.
GCATCGCCTTGCTGACCCCGGGCAGGCTCAACCCGAGCTATCCCGAGCAGGCTCACCTCGCGCGCTACCTCGGATTTCTGCTCGTCGAGGGCGCCGATCTCGCGGTGCTCGACGACAAACTCTATGTCCGCACCATTGCCGGGCTCAAGCGAGTCGATGCGCTGTGGCACCGGCTCGATCCGCGGCTGCTCGATCCGCTCGCGCTCGATTCGCACTCGACCATCGGTGTCGCCGGGGTGATCGACGCGATGGCGGCGGGCAACGTCGTCATCGCCAACGCGCCGGGCGCGGGGCTGCTCGAATCGCCCGCTTTCGCCGCCTTCCTGCCGCGGCTGGCCGGGCTGCTCACCGGCGGGCCGCTGGCGCTGCCCAACATCGCCACCTGGTGGTGCGGGCAGGAGGCCGAGCGCGCGCATGTCGCCGCCAATCTCGATTCGCTGCTCGTCGCGCCCGCCTTTGGCGCCGCCCCGCTCGGTTTGCCCGAGGGAAAGCCGGTGCTCGGCGCAGCCCTCGACGGCGAGGCGCGTGCCGCGTTGCTCGACGACATGACGCGTCGGCCGCAGGACTATGTCGGCCAGGAAGTGGTCCGTCTCTCGACCATGCCCGCGGTTGCCGAGGATGGGCTCGCGCCGCGCCCGTTCACGCTGCGCGTTTTCGCCGCACGCGGCAGCGACGGGCGCTGGACCGTGCTTCCCGGCGGCTTCGCCCGGATCGGCGAGCATCCCGATCCGCGCGCCGCAGTGATGGGCGAGGGGATGTGGTCCGCCGATGTCTGCATCCACGGATCCGAGCCGGTCGCACCGGTTTCGCTGCTGCCTTCGGGTGACACCACCCAGCTTCGCCGCAATCCCGGCACGCTGCCCAGCCGCGTCGCCGACAATCTGTTCTGGCTCGGCCGCTATCTCGAGCGCGGCGAGGCGCTGCTCCAGCTGCTCCGCGTGCTGCTCGGCCATTCGATCAGTGCCGACACCGGTGCCGCCCTTGCCGCCGACACCGTGGCACGGCTGATCCGGCTGGTCGTGGCCTCGGGAGCGGCACCCGAACCAAAGGGCGTCAAGCGCGCCGATCTGACCCAGCTCGCCCGCACCGCGCTGGAAGGCGAGGAAGATTGGCACAGCGTTCGCGCCATCAATTGCCAGGCGCGGCTGATCGGCGCAGTCTCGCGCGAGCGACTCTCGGCCGACATGATCCGCCTGCTCGACGCGCCCTTCCCGCAGCGCGGCGTGCTGCTCGACAAAGCGGGTTCGCTGCAGCGGCGCTATTCGGCGCTCAACGGTCTCGCCAGCGAACATATGACCCGCACCGATGCCTGGCGTTTCCACGATATCGGCCGCCGTATCGAGCGCGCCCTGAGCGCGATCCGCTCGATACGCAGTTTCGGCGGGCCCGATGCGACCAGCGACGATCTGTCGACCCTGCTCGATCTGATGGATAGCCAGATCAGCTATCGCCAGCGTTATCTGAGCGGGATGGCGCGGATTCCGGTGCTCGATCTGGTCACGCTCGATCCCAATAATCCGCGCGCGCTGGCTTTTCAGGTCGCCGCGATCTCCGCGCATCTCAACAAGCTGCCCTTGCTTTCCGACGACGGCCTTGCCGAGCCCCAGCAGGAACAGGCGCGCGGCATCGCGGCGCTGCTGGTCACCACCAACGCGGCGCGCGTCGATGATGCGCTGCTCGCCGATCTCGAGGGCAGGCTGGTACGGCTGTCGGGAGCGATCGCGAGGCGGTACTTCCTGCAGGGCGCCGAGCCGCTGCGCGCTGCCGGCCTCGTCCTGGCCTGAGTTCGATGCTGTACCAGATCCGCCATGTCACGCGCTTCGCTTATGCCGAGCCGGTCGGGTTCGCGCGCAACAATCTGCGCCTCAAGCCGATCCATTGGTCGGGACAGACGCTCGAGGATCATGCGCTGATCATCGAGCCGCAGGGCCGCATCTTCCCCACCCGCGCCGAAGCCGGGCTCGCCAATGTGGTGCGGCTGGTGGTCGAGCAGCCCGCCCGCACGCTCACGATTGAGAGCCGCGCCCGGGTTCGCGTCGATCGCCCGATCCCGATCTTCGCCGATACCGATCCCAAGGTCGCGGAGATCGCTCTCTGGGCGCGCGCCAGCCGCGATGCATCGCCCGCCGGGCCGGCAGCCTATCTTTTCCCGTCGCCGCGCATCCCGCTCGACCGCGACATCGCCGAGTGGTGCGCGACCGAGCTCGACCCCCGGCGCGGCGTGCTCGATGCGGCGCTGGCGCTGGCCTTTCGCATCCAGCGCGAATTCGCCTTCGACCCGACCGCGACGCTGGTCGATACCCCGGCTGCAGAGGCGTTCCGCAAGCGCGGCGGCGTCTGCCAGGATTTCGCGCAGATCATGATCTCGGGGCTGCGCGCCGCCGGCCTGCCCGCTGCCTATGTCTCGGGCTATATCCGCACGCTGCCGCCGCCGGGGCAGCCGCGGCTGGTCGGCGCCGATGCGACGCATGCCTGGGTGCTGGTCTGGGCAGGGCCGCAGCTGGGCTGGGTCGGCGTCGATCCGACCAACGGCATCTGGATGGCGGGCGATCATATCGTCGTCGCGATCGGACGCGACTATGCCGATGTCGCGCCGATCGACGGGATCGTGCTCGGCTGGGGCGCGCAGGAGATGCATGTTTCGGTCGATGTCGAGCCGCTGGAGCCGATCCCTGCCTGAGCCGGGCTTGCGCAAAGCGCGTGTCGGGCCGATGTTCGCGGGCGAAAAGCCTCTGTAAGGGGCACGCGACATTGACGATCATCGAACGGGGAATTTAGTGGCCGATCCGTATGCAACTCTGGGCGTGGCGCGAGGCGCGAGCGAGGCCGATATCAAAAAGGCCTATCGCAAGCTCGCCAAGGAGCTGCACCCTGACCGCAACAAGGACAATCCCAAGGCGTCCGAGAAGTTCAGCCTGGTGACTGCGGCCTATGATTTGCTGAGCGACAAGGACAAGCGCGCGCGCTTCGATCGCGGCGAGATCGACGGGGACGGCAATCCGGTCGCGCCGTTCGGCTTCGGCGGCGGCGGCCAGCAGGCCGGTTTCCGGCCGGGGGGCGCCGGCGGGTTCGATTTCGGCGGCGAGTCCGGCGATATCGGCGACATCTTCGAAGGACTGTTCGGCGGCGGCGCGGGCCGGCGCGGCAATGGCGGGTTCAGCGGCGGCTTTGGCGGGTTCGGGCGCAAGTCCGCGGCCAAGGGCGCCAATGTCGCCTATCGCCTTGCCGTGACGTTCGAGGATGCGGCGAAGCTCGCGCCACAGCGCGTCACGCTACGCGACGGCAAGTCGCTCGACCTCAAGCTTCCCGCCGGGGTCGAGAGCGGCACGCAGATGCGGCTCGCCGGCAAGGGCGAGGAAGGCCCGGGCGGCTTCGGCGACGCGATCATCACGATCGACATCCAGCCGCACCGCTTCTTCGTGCGAGAGGGCGACGATATCCGGCTCGATTTGCCGGTGAGCCTGTCCGAAGCAGTGCTCGGCGCCGAGGTTCGCGTGCCGACGCCCGACGGTGCGGTGATGCTCAAGGTCCCCAAGGGCTCGACGTCGGGCAAGGCGCTGCGCCTCAAGGGCCGCGGCTTCCACAGGAAGGCCGGCGGGCGCGGCGATTTGCTCGTCACCTTGATGGTCGATCTGCCGGTCGACGACGATGCGCTGGTCGAGTTCGTGCAGGGCTGGCAGGACAAAGGGAACCCGCGTGGCCGCATGGGCGTCTGAGCCCTTGTGAAAACAGGGGAAAATTCAGACGCCGCCGGGGCGAAGCGGGGGCTTGGCGCGCGCATATGCGCGATGATGGGGAAGATCGGCGCCGGCCCGCGCTTCTTCTATGTGGTCAAGCGCGTCGCGGTGGACACCTTCAACGAGGGGTTCACCTATGCCGGCAACCTCGCTTATCTGTCGCTGGTCACACTCTTCCCGTTCGTGATCGTCGCTGCGGCGATCGCGCAATTGGTCGGGCGGAGCAGCGAAGGCATCCGCACGCTCGAGGCGTTTCTCCAGACCGTGCCGCCCGACGTCGCCGAAGTGCTGCGCAAGCCCGCATCCGATGTGCTGACGGCGCGCACCGGCAATCTGCTGTGGTTCGGCGCGATCGTCGGGCTGTGGACCACGGCGGGCTTCATCGAGACGTTGCGCGGCATCCTGCGCCAGGCATACGGGGTGCACTCGAGCACGCCCTTCTGGCGCTATCGCCTGGGGTCGATCGGGATGATCGTCGCGTCGGTGATCCTCGCGATGGCGGCGTTCAGCTTCCAGGTGATCCTCACCGCCGTCGAGCAGTTTATCTACAAGCTGCTTCCCTGGGCCTCGCAGGCGCAGACGATCGTGGCGCTTACCAAGTTCGCGCCCGCGCTGGCGCTGTTCGGTGCGCTGTACATTCTGTTCTACTCGCTGACCCCGCGGCGCTTTCGCCATTCGAAATGCCCGAAATGGCCCGGGCCGTTGTTCACGACTCTCTGGTGGCTCTTCGTCACGGCAATGCTGCCGAGAATGCTCGCCACCCTGGGTGGCTATGACCTCACTTATGGCAGCCTTGCTGGCGTGATGATCGCGCTGATCTTCTTCTATCTGATCGGGCTCGGCATGGTCGCGGGTGCCGAACTCAACGCCGCCCTAGCCGAAACGCCTTCGGACGGGCTAGAGGAGGCGCACGAGAAGAAGGACGGTGCTTCGTGACGGGATTGATGCAGGGCAAGCGCGGGTTGATCATGGGACTGGCGAACGATCGTTCGCTGGCATGGGGGATAGCCCAGAAGCTGCGCGAACATGGCGCGGAACTCGCGTTCAGCTATCAGGGCGAGGCGATCGAAAAGCGCGTGCGCCCGCTCGCCGAGCAGCTCGACAGCGATTTCCTGATCGAGTGCGACGTCGCCGACATGAGCGAGCTCGACAAGACCTTCGCGACCTTGGCCGAGCGCTGGCCGACGATCGACTTCGTCGTCCACGCAATCGGCTTTTCGGACAAGAACGAGCTGCGCGGCGGCTATGTCGACACGAGCCTCGACAATTTTTTGATGACGATGAACATCAGCGTCTATTCGTTCGTGGCGGTCTGCAAGCGGGCGGCGGCGATGATGCCCGATGGCGGCAGCCTGCTGACGCTCAGCTATTACGGCGCCGAGAAGGTGATCCCGCATTACAACGTGATGGGTGTGGCCAAGGCGGCGCTCGAGACCAGCGTCCAGTATCTCGCGGTCGATCTCGGTCGCGATAATATCCGGGTCAATGCAATCTCGGCCGGCCCGATCAAGACGCTCGCCGCCAGCGGAATCGGTGACTTCCGCCTGATCCTCAAGTGGAACGAGCTCAATGCGCCGCTCAAGCGCAACGTCACGATCGAGGATGTCGGCGGCGCCGGGCTGTACCTGCTCTCGGACCTCGCCTCCGGCGTCACCGGCGAGACTCACCATGTCGATGCCGGCTACAATGTCATCGGCATGAAGGCCGAGGACGCGCCCGACATCGCACTGGCGTGAGCATCGCGATCCGCCCCGCGACCGGCGGGGACGTCGCCGCGATCGACGCATTGCTCCGCAAGGCCTTTCCCGATGCCGGCGAGGCGATGCTGGTCCAGCGGCTGTGCGTCGACGGCGATATGGTGCTCACGCTGGTTGCCGATGACGAGGAGACCGGCAGCCTTGCCGGCGTGATCGTCTATAGCCGGATGGCGGTCGAGGTCGGCGGCAGGCCGATTGCCGCGGTTGCGCTCGCCCCGCTGGCGGTCGATGCCGGTCAGCGGGGGCAGGGTGTGGCCGAGGCATTGGTCCGCGCCAGCCTCGCGCAGCTTGCCGATGCCGGCGCGATGCTCGTCTTCGTGCTCGGCGATCCGGCCTATTACGAACGCTTCGGCTTTTCGGCCGATTGGGCGCGTGGATTTGCCTCGCCTTATGCGGGCGACTATCTGATGGCGCTGCCGCTCCAGGGCGGTGCCATGCCGTGCGGCGAGCGCGGCGCGGCGACGCACGCCAATGCGTTCGCACAGCTGGGCGGGAACTCTTGAGCTTCAACACCTTCGGCCGCGTCTTCCGCTTCACCACCTGGGGCGAGAGCCATGGGCCTGCGCTGGGCGCGGTGGTCGATGGCTGCCCGCCGGGGCTCGAATTGTCCGAAGCCGATATCCAGCCCTTCCTCGACAAGCGCCGCCCGGGCCAGTCGCGCTTCACCACGCAGCGGCAGGAGCCCGACCGGGTCCGTATCCTCTCGGGCGTCTTCGAAGGCCGCACCACCGGCACGCCGATCAGCCTGATGATCGAGAATGTCGACCAGCGCTCGAAGGACTATTCGGAGGTGGCGCAGGCCTATCGGCCCGGCCACGCCGATTACGCCTACGACCAGAAATACGGCTTTCGCGACTATCGCGGCGGCGGGCGTTCCTCGGCGCGCGAGACTGCAGCACGGGTAGCCGCCGGCGCAGTGGCGCGGCTCGCCATTCCCGAAGTGAAGATCCGCGCCTGGGTCGAGGCGATCGGCGGCGATGCGATCGATCCGGCCAACTTCGACGCGGCCGAGATCGACAACAACCCGTTCTTCTGCCCCGATGCCGCCGCCGCGGCGCGATGGGAGATTCTCGTCGACGAAGCGCGCAAGGCGGGCTCGTCCCTCGGCGCGGTGATCGCCTGCGAGGCGACCGGGGTGGCGCCGGGCTGGGGCGCCCCGCTCTACGCCAAGCTCGACAGCGAACTCGCCGCGGCCTGCATGTCGATCAATGCGGTCAAGGGCGTCGAGATCGGCGACGGCTTCGCCGCAGCGACGCTCACCGGCGAGCAGAATGCCGATGCGATGCGGCCGAGTAGCGACGGCGTGCACTTCCTCGCCAATCACGCCGGCGGCATCGCCGGCGGGATCTCCACCGGCCAGCCGGTGCTGGTGCGCGTGGCGTTCAAGCCGACCAGCTCGATCCTGACCCCGGTCGAGACGATCACCCGCGAAGGCGAGGCGACCGAGATCCGCACCAAGGGCCGGCACGACCCCTGCGTCGGCATCCGCGGTGCGCCGGTGGTCGAGGCGATGGTGGCGCTGGTGCTGGCCGATCAGAAATTGTTGCACCGGGCGCAATGCGGCTGATCCCGTACTAAAGTCAGCTCGCGGTCGATCGGTTTCGTTGCAGCGGCGAACCGACCTCGCCGCACGCAACCATGCGCACGCGGGGGCCGTTCACTTCCTGCCATCTCGGTTAAATGCAGGAGTATCAAACATGCGTAAGCTCACCTTGTTCCTCGCCGGTGCCATGCTGCTTCCGACCGTCGCGATCGCGCAATCGACGCCGCAGTCGAGCGATCCGAGCACCAGCCAGGATCATCACAAGCACAAGAAGGACAAGAAAAGCGGCGACGATGCGAGCGCCGACACCAATACGCCGGCGCCCGACAGCGGCACCACCGGCAGCGGCACGACCGAGCCGACGCCCGATGCCTCGGCTCCCGCGACCGATCCGGGCGCCGATACCACCGCGCCCACCACGACGCCGGAGCCGCCGGCTCCAACGCCCCAGCGCTAACGGGCGGCGAGGCCCCGGCGGCGACAGCGCCGCCGGGGCTCAGTCGGCAAAGGGATCGCGGACGAGGATGGTGTCTTCGCGCTCGGGGCTGGTCGAAACCAGCGCGACCGGGCACTGGATCAATTCCTCGACTCGACGGATATATTTGATCGCCGCAGCGGGCAGTTCGGCCCAGCTGCGAGCCCCCGCTGTCGATTCGTGCCAGCCCGGCATGCTTTCGTAGACCGCTTCGACCGCCACCTGATCCGCCGCATTCGCCGGGTAATAATCCAGCGGTTCGCCGCGCAGCGTATAGCCGGTGCACACCTGGATTTCGTCGAAGCCGTCGAGCACGTCGAGCTTGGTCAGCGCGATCCCGGTGATCCCCGAAACCGCCACCGACTGGCGCAGCAGCACCGCATCGAGCCATCCGCAGCGCCGCTTGCGCCCGGTGACGGTGCCGAACTCGCGCCCGCGCGTGCCGAGCCGCTCGCCCACTTCATTTTCCTGCTCGCTGGGGAAGGGGCCCGAGCCGACGCGCGTCGTATAGGCCTTGGCGATCCCCAGCACGAAGCCGACCGCGCTCGGCCCGAGACCCGAACCTGCCGCGGCGGTGCCCGCGACGGTGTTGGACGAGGTCACGAACGGATAGGTGCCGTGATCGATGTCGAGCAGCACGCCCTGCGCGCCTTCGAACAGGATTCGGCGGCCGCGTCCGCGCGCCTCGTTGAGCATCCGCCACACCGGCGCCGCGAAGGGCAGGACGAAACCGGCGATCTCGCGGAGGTCGTCGACCAGCCGGTCGCGATCGATCGGCGGTTCGCCGAAGCCGGCGCGTAGCGCGTCGTGATGCGCGGCGAGGCGGTCGAGCTGCGGGCCGAGCTCGTCGAGATGCGCGAGGTCGCAGACGCGGATGGCACGGCGGCCGACCTTGTCTTCATAAGCCGGCCCGATGCCGCGCCGGGTGGTGCCGATCTTGCCGGCGCCGCTGGCATCCTCGCGCAGCGCATCGAGGTCGCGGTGGAAGGGCAGGATCAGCGGGCAGGTGTCGGCGATCTTGAGCGTGTCGGGGGTGATGTCGATGCCCTGGCCGCGCAGTTTCTCGACTTCGGCCTTGAGCGCCCAGGGATCGAGCACCACGCCGTTGCCGATCACGCTGGGCGTGCCGCGGACGATGCCGGAGGGGAGCAGGGAGAGCTTGTAGACATTCTCGCCGACGACGAGCGTGTGGCCGGCATTGTGCCCGCCCTGAAAGCGCACGACGACATCGGCGCGCTCGGCGAGCCAGTCGACGATCTTGCCTTTGCCCTCGTCACCCCATTGGGCGCCGATCACTGCGACATTTGCCATGGATACAGGTCTCCGCCTGCCAGCGGGGCCCAGGCCGCCCTTCGACAGGACTCGGCGACCGGACGTGCCATAATTTTGGAGCGGG
>JASLBO010000154.1 GCA_030146605.1 Sphingomonas sp.
GCTGGGGCAGCTGGCGCTCGATCCTGCCACCAACATCGTCGCCGCCGATCCGATAACGGCCGAGCACGTGCCGGTCGACACCGCTGGCGCAATCGAGATCGCCCGAGCCAGCCGGATGGACCTGCTCGCACAGCAACACGCGGTCGAGCAGGCGCGGGAGGGTCTGCGCCTCGCTCGCAACCAGCGGCTATGGGACCTCTCGCTGGTCGCCAACGCGACGCGGTCGGCCGGGCGCGATCCGCTGTTCGGCCCGCGGCCTTCGCTCACCGACAACCGCGTCGGCGTGCAACTAGCGATCCCGCTCGGCGACCCTGCCCCGAAGCTCGCGGTGATCGAATCCGACACCGGCCTGCGCATCGCCGAATTGCGCCTCGAAGGGCTCGAACAGTCGATCGAGATGCAGGTCCGCGACGCCGCGCAGCGAGTCGAGGCGGCGTGGCTGCAGGTCGAAGCAGCCCGACGCTTCACTGCGCTATCCGCGCGCGCGGTCGACATCGCGCGCGACAAGCTCGCCGCCGGCCGATCGAGCAATTTCGAAGTGGTTTCGCTTCAGAGCGCGCTGCGCTCGGCCGAGATACAGGAACTTGCCTCGATGATCGCTTATCTCGATGCGCTGACCTCGTTCGATCTCCAGATCGGCGCCACTCTCGAAAGCTGGAAAATCGAATGGAGCGGCGAATGATCGGTGCCCTCCGTCGCCGCCGCGTGCTGGTGCCCGGAGTCGTCGCTTTGCTCGTCGCCGCATTTGGCTGGTGGTGGATCGGCGCACGCGCCGACAAGGCTTCGGTCCCGGCCGAGCGAAACGTAGTCGTCGCGCGCCAGCCGTTCGTCGCCACTTTGGCCTTTGCCGGCAAGATCGCCCCTGGCGACGCCGTGAGCATTGTCGCGCCATTCGACGGTGCGGTGCGGGCGATCAACTTCGCCTATGGCGCGCGCGTCGCAGCGGGCGACACCCTGCTCGTACTCGATACGCAGGAGATCGCCGCCGCGCGCAACCAGGCCGAGGCCGCCTATCTCAAAGCGCACCAGCCCGCAGACGACATCGCCAACTGGTCGCGCGGCCCCGAAGTCGCCGCCGCCCGCCGCCGGGTCCGGCTCGCGGCGCTCGAACTCGCCCGGCTCGAGCGCGAGGCGCGCGAGGGCCGCCGGCTGTTCGGCAAGGGGCTGATCGCGCGCAATGAGCATGAGGGAATCGAGCAGCAACTGGTCGCGCAGCGAATGACCGCGAGCGCCGCCAGTGACGAGCTAGCCGATACGCTCGCGCAAGGCGGGGCCATCGCCGCGCGCATTGCGGGGCTCGAGCTCGACAATGCGCGCGCCGCCTTGCGGCGTTCCGAAGCCCAGATCGGCCAGTCGGTGATCCGGGCGCCGGCATCGGGCGTGCTCGTCGCGCCGCCAGCATCGGGTGCGAAGCTGATCGAGGGGCCACTGCACCCCGGAACCCGCGTCACCCGCGGACAGCTGATCGGCACGGTAGCACGCGATGGCGGACTGTCGGTCACGTTCGAGGTTGACGAATCCGATGTGAACGCGCTCGCAACGGGCCAGTCGGTGATCGTCACCGGCGCCGGATTTACCGGGCTCACGCTCAACGGCAAAGTCGCGGCGATCGCCGCACCGATCGAGGCAACCACCGGTCCAACCCGTTTCATCGCCCGCGCCCGGCTCGATCCCCTGCCCGTCGACCAAGCCGCCCGCGTCCGCATCGGCATGAGTGCCGCAGTTGCGGTGATCACCTATCAGGCGCCCGCTGCGATCGTCGTCCCGCCCGAGGCACTGCTCGGCGCCGCGCCGCTCGCCCGGGTGAAGGTCCGCACCGGCGGCCGCACCACCGAGCGTCAAGTTGCGGTCGGCCGCGTGACGCCGGCCGGCGTCGAGATACGATCCGGGCTCCGCCCGGGCGAAACGGTCGTCTGGACCGACGCCGCACCGCCGCAACAGGGAGCCGACTGACATGGCACTGTTGCGATCCCCCCGCCCGCCATCGCCTTGCGTCTCTCACATACAGGCGGGGTTCGTCTGGAGCGAGCGGGGATCGAAGTCATGTGGTCGCGTGCCACATCATTGCGGACGGAAAGCGCGGTGAGCGGCGTCTCCCGCACCCAGCCCGAGCTCGCCGGCTGGGTGCGCCAACACGGGCCGGCGCTGCGCAGCTATTTCGCGCGGCGGGTCAGCGAGGCCGAAGCCGATGATCTCGTTCAGGAAGTCTTTCTCAGGCTCCACGCGATGCGCCGGGAAACCCCGGTCGAGAATGTCGATCGCTTCATCTTCACCGTCGCGCGCAACATTCTGATCTCGCGATATCGATACCACAAGGCGCGGCTGGCGGGAGCGCACGAGCCGCTTTCCGAAGCTTCGGATCCGGTTGATTCGCTGTCGCCCGAACGGATCGCCATCGGCGTCGAAGAATATGAGCGTACCGTGGAGGCGATCCTTCAGCTGCCACCCAGGGCCCGTGCCGCATTCCAGTTCCACCGGTTCGAAAAGATGACCTATCAGCAGATCGCCGTCCGCATGGGCATCTCGCACGAGTCGGTGAAGGAGCTGATCCATCGCGCGCTGGTGCGGCTCGCCGAACAGCTGGACGTCGGCGCATGATCCGGCTGCTGCGCTCCCTCCTCGATCACCGCCGCATGCGCGCCGCCGAACGCCTGCTCGATCGTCACGCGCGTTTGGAGGACCTGCCCGAGGAGGCCGAGACTGCGCTCGACGAGGAGGCCATGCTCGAAATGGAGCGGCTTTGGGCGCTCACCGGCGCGGTTGCCGATGATCCCCGCATCCGCGCGGCGATCGAGGACGATCTGATGCGATACCAGCCGGTCTCGCGGATTCGCCGGTTCGCGCCGATCGCCGCCGCTCTGGTCCTCAGCGTAGCTGGCCTGGGTTCACTCAGCTGGTTCGGCACCGACGACCGCGCGCAGCAGATCGCCGCCGCGCCGGCGCCTAGCGTCTCCACCGTGGTCGGCCAGCGTAAGCGCATGACACTATCGGACGCCTCGAGCGTCTCGCTCGACACCGATAGCGAGATCGCAGTGCGGATGGACGAGAAGGCGCGCAACGTGATGCTTCGCCGCGGCCGTGCCTATTTCAAGGTGACCAAGGATCCCCGCCGGCCGTTCATCGTCTCGGCCGGCGACAAGCGGATTCGCGCGGTGGGCACGGCATTCGAAGTGCGGATCGACAAGGGCGAGGTGATCGTCACGGTTACCGAGGGCACAGTCGAGGTCACCGAGCGCAACCCGCAGCGCGCTGTCGCGAACGCGGCGCGGATCAGCGCGGGCACACAGCTGGTCACGCTGCCGCGCAACGACTGGACGATCCGTCATGTAGACGCCGCGCAATCGACCATCTGGCTGATCGGCCGGCTGTCCTTCGTCGACGAATCGCTCGCCAAGGCGGTGGACGAGATGAACCGCTATTCGCGCCAGAAGCTCGCCTTTCGCGGCCGCACACCCGAGGAGCGCATCCTCGGGGTATTCCGGGCCGGCGACACGCTCGCGCTCGCCCAGGCGATCGAGCTCAACGGGTTCGCGCATATCGTCGAGGTCACGCCCGATCGAATCCTCGTGGAGGCGGAATAGGCTCTGGAACGTTGGCTTATCCACACGGACTGCGCTCCGCGATGCGTAGAAGAGTCAGAAGCCCAGATCAAAGCCTAGCCGGATGGCGCGGGGTCGCAGCGGGGTCGTCTGATCGCGGTCCCGAATCAGGAAGGGCGAGCCGAGCGCGAAGCGATTGCCCCGCGCATCCAGGAGATTGGTGATGGCGACGCTCACGCCCCGCCCCTCCTTGCCAGCGCGGACTTCGAGCCCTGTGTCGAGATAATCGCCTTGCAGCCGCCCCAAGATCGGTCCGATCCCCAATGTGGACTTACCGACGTACCGCGCAAAGCCGGTCGCGGTGATTTCGAGATCGTCGCCGAGCGGCGCCGTATAGGCGAAGCCGAGCCGACCGCTGGCGTCCGCGACATTTGGCAGACGTTCGACCTCCACAAGGTCGAAACCCGTTGGCAGGGCAACGAACGCGAGTTGGGTGACCTTGCTGTCGTTGAGGTATAATGCCGCGTCG
>JASLBO010000163.1 GCA_030146605.1 Sphingomonas sp.
CCCATATCGGCCTGATCACCGGCATCGCATTCGCGCTGTGTTATGCGCTTCTGTCCTTGCCCATGGCGCGCTTGTGCGATCAAGGATCGCCCCGAAACGTTCTGCTGGCATGCACTTTGACGTGGAGCGCCATGACAGCGCTTGGCGGATTTGCCACTGGTTTCGCTTCCTTGGCGGCCACCCGCTTCGGCGTGGCGCTTGGCGAGGCAGGTGCCGTGCCTTCGGGGCATACGCTTATCGCGCGCAAGATCAGGCCCGGCCGACGCGGATTGGCCATCGGCATCTTTTCGATGGGTATACCCGTCGGCACGATGGTCGGGTTCGGCCTTGGTGGGGCCGTCAGTGACGCGTACGGCTGGAGAACCGCATTGTTCGCGGCCGGTGGATTCGGTGCGGTCGTCGGAATTCTCGGATTCCTGGCGGCGGGACCAACGCCCCCTGTGGTGCGGTCGAGCGGCACCGTGCCGTTCTGGCAATCGACCCGAGAGCTGCTTTCGGTGCCCGCGTTCCGGGCGCTCATGGTGGCCGCGATCAGCATCGGATTCGCGGCGGCTCCCTTCTATGCTTTCGCGGCAACCTTTCTGATTCGTACGCACGCGTTTAGCGCGACCGAGGCCGGACTGACCTTCGGTCTGATGCAAGGCGCTTTGGGAATTGCGGGTACATTGCTCGGCGGGCGTGGCTTCGACGCGGCGGTGCATCGCAATGCGGCCTCGCTCCTGCTCGTGCCGACCATGGCCTTTTGTGTCGCGGCGGTCACCACGGTTGCAGCGCTGTTCGTGTCTGTCCCCTGGATCGCCGTAATGCTGCTCGCCCCAGCGATGTTCACGTTCGCATTCACGCTGCCTTATGCGTTCGGCGCTGCGCACCTGGTGGCCGGCGCGGGCCGCGAGGGGATAGCGTCCAGTCTTGCGATGATCGGAAGCGGGCTGGTTGGACCGGCGTTGGGGCCACTCCTTGTCGGGCTCATGAGCGACTTCGTGACTGGTGCCGGCGTGCGGAACGGCCTCAGCATCGGCTTACTGCTCGTTCCGCTCGCCTGTCTGGTGACAGCGCTCACGTATATTAACGC
This sequence comes from Sphingomonas sp., assembly GCA_030146605.1. GTDB lineage: Bacteria > Pseudomonadota > Alphaproteobacteria > Sphingomonadales > Sphingomonadaceae > Sphingomonas. The sequence continues at coordinate 1,073 of JASLBO010000163.1, forward strand.
AGGTCGGCGGATTGGCGCCCGCCTGGCTGAGGTCTGAACGCCGGTTGATCCGAGACAAACATTCGCGTCCGCTTTTCTCGGTGCGGGCTCCAGAAGCCGCCAGTTCGCTACCGGCGCACAAGCAGACAATGGATCTGGACACGCTGATTAAACAGCGGCAGAATGTCCTCTGCAGACAGTCGCGGGCGATGTCTCGGTTGTTTGTGGTAGAATGTGTGGGAATAGCTGGGGACCTGAAACCCTAACGGCTTGCCTCACCTCGTTTTTTCTGCGGCATTCGGTGGAAGCCCTGTCCACCAGCCGCCGCGAAGCGGGCCTTTCGCAGCGGGTGCTGCGCTCCCGATTTCCCGATCGACCGTTGCTGGCGCACGCTTGCGCCAGCTGTTGCTGAACGACGGTTATCCCATAATGTGAGCAAAAATATCACATGTAGGGAAGTGCTTCCAACCGCTCGGCCGTGCTGCTATTTGGCCGTTACGACCGGGCAACTCGGCGATCGCCCTGCGGGGCGCCTGGGGACGGAGGCAGCGACGGATATGTTCATCGCCGCTATATGCGACCGACCCCGCTATTCGCCGGGACGCCATTTCTGGCGGCCGGGCGCGCTGCCGATGAACCGGCTGGCGATTCTCGGAAGCGCATGCCTGTTGCTGGCCGGATGCGTGAGACCGGCAGCGCGGCCGCCGTGGAAAATCGAGGCGGAACAGGCCGCATTGGTCACTTTCGGCGAGGTCATCGACATCGAGACGTCGGCCGGGCTGTCGCTCTGGTACACGCGCGCGCTTCGCGGGCTCGTTGCCGTGGATTTCGATGCGATGGCGGTGTCCGAAGGGGGCGCCAATGACGCCGTGAGCGACCTCAACGCCTTCTGGATGGCGCGCGATCCGCACGTCCGGGGCGGCTCGGTATTCGCGAAGAAGCGGTCGGGCGCCTTCGCGCAATATGACGACCTCCAAACCTATTATGTCGGGATCGGCGGCAACCGGAACAGCACGACGCGGTTCCGACGCTATGTCGGCGAGCCGGGCAACCGGCCGCTTCTGCCCGGGCACGACCTTTCCGGCGCGGACAATCTGCTCGTCCCCAATCGCTGGACGCATGTGCGGCTGATCGCCGACGGGCGGCACATCGCGGTCGAGCGCGACGGGCGGCGGATCTTCGCGCTCGACGACGACCGGCCCTATCGGCGCGGCTGGTTCGCGCTGCGCACCACCAAAAGCCATTTGCGCATCCGCAATCTGCGCATCGGAAAACCATAAGCCGGGAGAGTGACATGCGCCTGACGCGACGCACGATGATGCAGGGGACGATCCTGTCGGCGGCCGTCACCGGCGCAGGGCCCGCCGCGGCACAATTGCGGCGAGGCCGGAAGGTGGAGGCGCCGCTTCGCTGGATCGATGGCGCGGCACCCGAACTCCATATCGGTCAGACCTTCGGAGTCGCCTGGGCGCGCGGCGCGCTGGCGAAGGGGCAGGCACTGACGGTGCGCGGTGCCGGCGGTCAGGTGCCCTCGCAGAGCTGGCCGACCGCCTATTGGCCCGACGGCTCGATCAAATGGACCGCGCACGCACTATCCGCGGGGGCGGGGACCGACAAACTCGTCGTCGCCAGCGGCCGCCCGGCGCTGCCTGCGGCTCCGGTGTCGGTGCGCGAGACCAGTGATGCGATCCTGATCCGCTCGGGCACGCTCGAATGGACGATTGCGAAAAGCGGCCCGGCGGCGGTGCGCTCGGCAAAGCGTGGCGACCGGACGCTGCTCGCCAATGCGCGGCTGCTGGGCGAATTGCGGGCGGGTTCGCCGGAGGGCGAGCGGGTGGCGCTGACGGGTACCATCGAACGCGCGGTGATCGAGCAGAAAGGTCCGGTGCGCGCCGTGGTTCGGCTCGAGGGACGGCACAGCGGCGGCGGACGATCGGTGCTGCCGTTCGTGGTGCGGCTCTATGCCTATGCGGGATCCGAGGCGCTTCGGGTGGTGCACAGCTTCGTTCTCGACCTGCAAGCGACCGATCACATTTCCGCGCTCGGCATCGCTGCCGACGTGCCGATGCGCGGGGCGCTGCACGATCGCCATGTCCGCCTCGCCACCGCGCAGGATGCGATGTTCGCCGAAGCGGTGCGCCCGCTCACCGGGCTGCGACGCGATCCCGGCAAGGCGGTGCGCGAGGCGCAGATCGCCGGGCGCGCGGTGCCGATGGCGGAGATGCGCGATCCCGTGGCCAAATTGCTCGAGCGTATTCCGGCCTGGGGCGATTTCAGCCTGGCGCAGCTCTCGGCGAACGGCTTCACGCTGACCAAGCGCACCGCCGAGGGCCATGGCTGGATCGATTCGGACGAGGGCCGCCGCGCGCCGGGCTTCGGCTATGTCGGCTCGCCGCAGGGCGGGGCGGGGATCGCCGCGCGCTATTTCTGGCAGCGCCACCCGGCCCAGATCGACATTCGGGGCGCTGCGTCGGACACCGCCTGCCTGACGGCGTGGCTGTGGTCTCCCGACGCCAGGCCGATGGACGTGCGCCCGTATCACGGCACGATGGGGATGGAGACCTTCGCCGCGCAGAACGAAGGCCTCGACGTCACCTATGAGGATTACGAGCCCGGCTGGGACGACCCGATGGGCATCGCCCGCACCAGCGAGCTGATGCTCTGGGCGTTCGACTCGACTCCCGAAACGCCGCGGTTGCAGGCACTCGCCCGCGCCGCCGCGACGCCGCCGCAATTGATGGCCGAGCCCGCGCATCTTCATGCTGCCGGCGTGTTCGGCGATTGGGGCCTGCCCGATCGCTCGACACCCCAGCGCGCGCTGATCGAGGACCAGCTCGCCAACCTCGTCGACTTCTATGACGGCGAGATCGACCGGCGCAGCTGGTATGGCTTCTGGGATCATGGCGATGTGATGCACAGCTACGACAGCGACCGGCATCAATGGAAATACGATATCGGCGGCTTCGCCTGGGCGAATAGCGAGCTCTCGCCCGATCTGTGGCTGTGGTACACTGCGCTCCGCTCGGGCGATGCGAAGAGCTGGCGGCTCGCCGAGGCGATGACGCGGCATACCGGCGAAGTCGACGTCTATCATCTCAGCCGCTTCGCCGGGCTCGGCACGCGCCACGGCGTCCAGCATTGGAGCGACAGTTCGAAGCAGCCGCGCGTCAGCAACGCGGCCTACCGGCGAATCTTTTATTATCTCACCGCCGACGAGCGGGTGGGCGATCTGATGCGGGCGCTGGCCACCTCCGAACAGGCGCTGGCCGGCGTCGAGATCGGGCGCAAGACCGGGGCGCCAAAGGAGCAACTGCCGGCGGGCGTGATCCAGATGTCGTTCGGCACGACCTGGGCGGTGTGCGCGGGCGCGTGGCTCACCGAATGGGAACGCACCGGCGACGCGCGCTGGCGCGACCGCATCGCCGCGGGGATGGACAGTATCGGCCGCATGCCCAACGGCTGGCTGACCGGCGGCGCGCCCTATGACCTGAAGAGCGGGCGGTTCCTGACCCGCGACACTATCGGCGTCTCGCACCTCAATGCGGTGTTCGGCGCGGTCGAGATCCAGGCCGAATTGATCCAGCTGATCGACGTGCCGCGCTTCCGCGAGGCGTGGTTAGATTATTGCCGCTGGTACAATGCGCCGCGCGCGGAATGGGCGGCGCGGTTCAACCGGCCTTATGGCGGGCGCAACCTCAAACAGGGCCATTCGCGGCTTACCGCTTATGTGGCGAAGGCGACGGGCGATGCGGCGCTTGCCCGCCGGGCGGCGGAGGAATTCTATTCGGGCGAGGCGGGGCAGCGGATGGCCAAGGGGGATCCGCGGGTGACTTTGCCGGGTGGCGTGGTGGAATGGCCAAGCGTGTCGACCAACGGTGCCGCGCAATGGGGGCTGGCCGCGATCCAGACGCTGGCGTTGGTGCCGGAGGCGCTGGATACGGTGCCGATTCCGACGCGCCCGCCGCGGGAAGATCAGGCGAACCCGGAGCAGCCGTCGGGCTATCGGCCTTAGCGCGGGGCGACGATATGGGCAGAGAATGGGCACCTGCCGCGCGAGCTATTTGCGGCGGAGGTTGACACGCTTGACACACTAGCGGTGGTCATCGGCGGGTGACAACCGCCAAATATCTATTTCTGAACGATAATTTATGGAGCGCGGCAGACGCGATGCGTCTCGCGCACCGGTTTCGCGCCACCGAGGCGACAGGCACGCGACATCAGCGCGACACCGGCGCGACGTCCGCGCACGCCTTCGCGACACTTGCCTGTCACGCGGTCAGCCGGGACTTGGGGGTGGGTCGATCCAGCGATGTCAAAGAGCAGGCGGCAAGGTTGCCTGTCAGAGCCAAGCAGACGAAATCCGACATTGCAAGGCGCAGCCGCCGGATATCGGCCGTAACCTGAATCCTCCCCCGCGCAGCGGGGGAGGGGGACCACGAAGTGGTGGAGGGGGCCTCTCCACGAGCGATGCCCATGTGGAGAGCCCCCCTCCGTCAGCTTCGCTGCCACCTCCCCCGCTTCGCGGGGGAGGATTGGTGACACTCAGAAAACCGCGGCGACCAATTGCCGGAACGCGTCCGCGCGGTGGCTCATCGCGTGCTTGGCTTCGGGGTCCATCTCGCCATAGGTCAAATCGTGGCCGTGGGGCACGAACACCGGATCATAGCCGAAGCCGCGATCTCCCCGCGGCGGCCAGACCAGCACCCCGTCGGCGCGGCCCTCGAACCATTCGACATGCCCGTCGGGCCAGGCGAGCGCCAGCGCGCAGACGAAATGCGCGTCGCGGCCGGTCTCGGGCGGCAGCGCGGCGAGCTTGTCCTCGACCCGCTGCATCGCGATCGCGAAATCCTTGCTCTCGCCCGCCCAGCGCGCCGAGAAGATCCCCGGATCGCCGTTCAGCGCCTCGACGCACAGCCCGCTATCGTCGGCCAGCGCGGGAAGCCCCGAAAGGTCCGCCGCCTGCAGCGCCTTCAATTCGGCATTGGCGACGAAGGTCACCCCCGTCTCCTCGGGCTCGGGCAAGTCGAGCTCGGCGGCCGACACGGGCTCGATGCCATACGGACCGAGCAGCGCCTTGATCTCGCGCACCTTGCCGGGATTGTGGCTGGCGATCACCAGCTTGCCCGGCGCGAGCTTGCGGATCGCCTGCGGCGCGTCGCCGCCTATGCCTTCGTTCGGTCCGGTCATTGCACCGCCTTCAACTGCGCGGCGAAGATCTGGTTGCAGCCGATGCGGGCGAGGCGGAGCAGACGGAGCAGGCCTTCCTCGTCATAGGTCGCGCCCTCGGCGGTCGCCTGCGCCTCGGCGATCTTGCCGTCGGCGAGCAGCACGAAATTGGCGTCGGCATCGGCGGCCGAATCCTCGTCATAATCGAGGTCGAGCACCGGATTGCCCTGATAGATGCCGCAGCTCACCGCCGCGACCTGGGTCAGGATCGGGTCCTTTTCGAGCTGGCCGGCCTGGAGCAGCTTGTTCGTCGCGATGCGCAGCGCCACCCACGCGCCCGAGATCGCCGCGGTGCGGGTGCCGCCATCGGCCTGGATGACGTCGCAATCGAGGGTGATCTGGCGCTCGCCGAGCAGCTTGAGATCGGTGACCGCGCGCAACGAGCGGCCGATCAGCCGCTGGATTTCCTGGGTGCGCCCCGATTGCTTGCCCTTGGCCGCTTCGCGTGCGCTGCGGGTATGGGTGGCGCGCGGCAGCATGCCATATTCGGCGGTGACCCAGCCCTCGCCCTTGCCGCGCAGCCAGGGCGGGATGCGCTCCTCGATGCTCGCCGTGACCAGCACGCGCGTGTCGCCGAAGCCGATCAGCACCGATCCTTCGGCGTGGCGGGTGAAATTGGGCTCGATGGCGATGCTGCGCATCTCGTCGGGGGCGCGGCCGGATGGGCGCATCGGTTCATTCTCCTGAAAAGTCGGACGCGCCAAGTAGACGGCGGACAGCGAACGCGCCAGTGTCGGTGCATGATCCGAAAGGGGCGTTATGAAGCAGGTTCTGGGGTTCGGCGTGCTGGCAGTGGCGCTGGGCGGGTGCATTCCGCAGAGCCGGGTGCCCGCCGGCCCGGTGCCGATCGAAGGCGATTCGATCCGCTATGAGACCGGCCCGTGCTTCGGCGCCTGCCCGGTCTATGCGGTTACGGTGCGCCCCGACGGCAGCGGCGTGTTCGAAGGCAAGCGCTTCACCGCAGTGACCGGCGCGCGCAATTTCACGCTGAGCCGCGCGCAATATGAGGCGTTCGCGGGCAGGCTGGCGCCGTATCGCCCGGCGAGCGGCGACGTCCGCTATTCGCACGGCGAGCCCAATTGCGCGAACGCGCCGACCGACATGCCGAGCGTCGACATACGTTGGACGCGGGCGATCGGCGACAGCCAGGGACTGTATTTCTACCTCGGCTGCCGGCGGGACAATCCGGCGCTCGCCGAGGCGCTGGGTGGAGCGGTCGAGCTGTTGCCGGTGCAGGAGCTGATCGGCCCGCGGCCCTAGCCCGATAGCCCCTCCCCCGACCCCTCCCGCTTCGCGGAAGGGGAGCGATAAAATCCGGCGCGTGCCACCTTCGCTCCCCTCCCGTTTACGGGAGGGGTCGGGGGAGGGGATGCGATTGCCGGGAACGATGGGTCGGTGGTTGAGGCTGCGGCCACCTTCGCTACATAGGAGTGCATGACCATCCCCCCGATCCACGAACTCACCGACCGCGCGCGCGACGTGTTCCGGATCGTCGTCGAATCGTATCTCGACAATGGTGCGCCGGTGGGATCGCGGACGATTTCCAAGATCTCGACGCTCAACCTCTCGCCCGCCTCGATCCGCAACGTCATGCAGGATCTCGAGGAAGTCGGGCTGCTCGCCGCGCCGCATACCAGCGCCGGGCGCATGCCGACCGACACCGGGCTTCGCCTGTTCGTCGACGGGATGATGCAGGCAAGTGCCCCCTCCGCCGAGGAGCGCGCCGCGATCGAGGCGCGCGCCGGGCAGACGGGCCCGGTCGAGGAGGCGTTGGCCAACACCACGGCTGCGCTTTCGGGCCTGTCGGCCTGTGCCGGGCTGGTGCTCGTCCCCAAGGCCGAGCCGGTGCTGCGCCAGTTCGGCTTCGTGCCGCTCGGCCATGATCGCGCGCTCGCCGTGCTGGTCGGCGAGGACGGCTCGGTCGAGAATCGCGTCGTCGAAATTCCCGGTGGAATCGATCCGGCCTCGCTCCAGCAAGCGGCGAATTACATGAGCGCGATGCTCACCGGCCTGACGCTCGCCGAAGCCCGGTCGCGGATCGAGCGCGATCTGGGCGAGCAGCGCGCCGCGCTCGACAGCGCCGCCGCCGTGCTGGTCGAGCGCGGGCTGGCGGTGTGGAGCGAGGATGGCGGCCGCCGGCCGGTGCTGATCGTGCGCGGGCAGGCGCGGCTGATCGATACCGCGGCGACCGAGGATCTCGATCGCGTGCGCCAGTTGCTCGACGAGCTGGAAGGCAAGGAGGAGATCGCCCGATTGCTCGACAGCGCCCGCGAAGGCGAGGCGACGCG
>JASLBO010000173.1 GCA_030146605.1 Sphingomonas sp.
AAACGGGGCCGGCTGCGAAGGAGTTCAACCGGCCCCGTCGTGAAGGGTGTCCGCGGGGCATGCGGACGCCCCTCCCCTCTCGTCAATCCTCGTGGCGCTGCTTGTCGAGCTCGGCCATCGCCTCGTCGATGCCCTTGAGCGCCTTGGCGCGCTCTTCGGCAGTCATGTCGGTCTCGCTCTCGATCGAGCGGCGCGCCATGCGCAGCCCCATCCGGGCGCTGTTCATACCGAACGCCTTATGGCGCATCGCCAGTTGCGCGGCACCAGCCGCGGCCATCTCGATCCGGTCGGTGCAGATGATCATGATCTTCTTGCCGCCGTCCTTGCGGTGCTCGATGGTCGGCTTGTCGCCCTTGCCGCATTTGCCGTCGCGAATCTCGGGGATCGAGGCGTGGAGCTTGTCCATGTCGGGCATGCCGATCTCGTCACTGCTGCCGTCGGCGCGGACGATGACCATCTTGCGGATGTGCTTGCCGTCCTTCTTGTCGTCATCCGAGAAGCGATAGACGTGGCGCTTGGTCTTGCCCGGGTTCGCAGGCGCTCCGGCCGCCTCGGGCGCTTCCGGCGGCTCCGGAGCCTCGGCCGCGGAGGGCGCCTCGGGAGCAGCCGGCGGCGCGGGCATATCCTGGCCCAGATCGACGCCGGTGACGGTCTCGACCTTTTCCTTGAGCGTCTCGGCGGCCTGCGTTCCCGAGGCAGTGAGCCCGAGAGCGGCGACCGAGAGCGCGCCGACCCCGATCAACCCCGCAGCGGCGCGCGTGGGGGAAAATTGCCGGGTCTTCGAAAGCATGCGTAACCTCCCTTTGACTTCGTTGATCGTGTGCAAGTGACATGCCGCCGAGACCGCGCCCCCATGCGCGGACTTGACGATCGCACGGCCATAAGCATGGCGCAGTGCCTGGGCGCGGCCGGCGAGCACGAGGGCATCGCAGGCCATTTCCTGATCAGCGCGGAATGCGCGGAACGCCCGCCAGGCAATCGGATTGAACCAGTGGAGCGCGAGGACGAACAGCGCCACCCAATTGGCGATCAGATCGCCGCGGACATGGTGGCCGAGCTCATGGGCGAGCGCGAGATCGCGCTCCTGCTCGTCATAGCGCTCGGAGAAGTCGCGCGGGAACGCGACATATTTGCGGAACACCCCGAAGGCGAGCGGCCCGTGCGCCGCATCGGTCTCGATCACGCGGACCTTGCCCTGCGCGACGGTGCGATCGACGCGGGCGCGACGGAGCAGGCTCGCGGTGTAGCGGCTGTGCGCGACCAGATGATAGCCGAGGAACGCCGCGGCGCCCAGCGCCCAGACGACGAGGATCACCATCCACAAGCCGAAGCTGCCCTCTGCCCCTGCCGAAGGCGCGGCGCCGAGCGGCTCGACGAAATAGACCGTGACGATATCGCTTGCGGCGGCAACCGGCGCCACCGCCTGCTCGCGCCAGCCCTCGGGAAGCGGCGGCAGCAGCAGCCGCGCCACCGGCAGCAGCCACAGCGCATAGGCCATGTGCGGCCCGAACGATTTGCGCACCGGTCCGCGGACCGCGAGTACCAGCAGCATCAGCAAGCTGGTGGCGACAAAGGTTTCGAGTGCCCAGCCGATCATGACTTCAGCTCCTTCAGCAGCGCTTCGATCTCGGCGATGTCCTGGTCGGTGATCGCGTCGCGCTCGGCGAGGTGGGCGACCAAAGGCGTGAGCTTGCCGCCGAACAGCCGATCCATGAAGCGGCGCGACTCGCCGACGACAAAGTCCGCGCGCTCGACCAGCGGCCGATAGCGATAGCGGCGGCCGTCTTCCTCATGCCCGATGACGCTCTTGGCGAGCAGCCGGCCGAGCAGGGTCTTGACGGTGTTGGCGCTCCAGTCGCGCTCGGCGGGAACGCGCTCGGCGACTTCCTGCGCAGTGAGCGGCGACTCCTCCCAGAGCACCTCCATCACGGCTTGCTCGGCTTCGCTGATCCGTTCGGTCATGAGTCCCTCTTGCTGACTACTTGTGTAATCGTCGCGATTACGTCTGTAGTCAACAGGGTGAACGGCCGATGAACGATTCCACAGGCGGAACGAACCCGCAGTGGCGGTGCGTCGCGCCTGTCGGGCTAATTTACAGGTGTGTTGTGGCGAAGTGGATCGTTAACCACTGAAGATGCTGGAAAAGCGTGCTTCGCCCGAACTGGCACGGCGAGTGCAAAGATAGAAGCACCCGAGCGTTTCGACGCTTCATTCCAGGGTGGGTCGACCGCTTACTTACCGGTCTCGCGTCGACCCACCCGACCCGGGTTTCCCGAAATCGATATGCGAGTCGGCTGCTCCAGGTCGCTCCCCTCCCTTGCAGGGAGGGGCATATGGGGATCAAGCCTGCGCTGTGACGCCCTTGTCGGCCAGCAGCTGCGCCAGCTCGCCGCTTTCGTACATCTCCATCATGATGTCCGATCCGCCGACGAACTCGCCCTTCACGTAGAGCTGCGGGATCGTCGGCCAGTCCGAGAATGCCTTGATGCCCTGGCGGACGCCCTGGTCCTGGAGCACGTCGACGCTCTCGAACTCGACGCCGAGATGGGTGAGGATCGCGATCGCGCGGCTCGAAAAGCCGCATTGCGGAAATAGCGGGCTGCCCTTCATGAACAGCAAAACGGGATTGGCATCTACGATACCCTGAATTCGCGCCTGAACGTCGTCGGTCATTTCACTCACTCCTCGGCCGGCGCTTCGGTGGTCAGCTGGAGCGCGTGAAGCACGCCGCCCATGCGCCCGCCGAGCGCTGCATAAACCGCCTGGTGCTGGCGCACCCGCGGCATCCCCTTGAACATGGGGGCGACGACGCGCGCTGCATAGTGGTCGCCGTCGCCGGCGAGATCGGTGATCTCGATCCGGGCATCGGGAATGCTGGCGCGGATCAGTTCCTCGATCTCGGCCGCGGCCATCGCCATGTTACTTCGATTCCATCAGCTGGCGGCGCGCTTCGATCGTCTGTTCCTGGATCGCGCTGCGGATCGTCGCATCGTCGACCTCGACCCCGGCGGCGAGCAAGTCGCCGAGCAGCTTGCGGATCACGTCCTCGTCGCCGGCTTCCTCGAAATCGGCCTGGACCACCGCCTTGGCATAAGCGTCGGTCTCTTCGGGAGTGAGCTTCATCCTGGCGGCGGCCCATTGACCGAGCAGGCGGTTGCGCCGCGCGGCGATACGGAAGGCGATGTCCTCGTCATGGGCGAATTTCGCCTCGAACCCGCGTTCGCGATCGTCGAAAGTGGTCATGTGCTGCTCGCCCTTTGATGCGGTTTCTGCCGAGATAGGAGGGCGGGAGAGGCAAGGCAACTCTCTAAGCCGCTCCCCTTCAGGGGAGGGGTTGGGGTGGGGCAGTGCCGCGGGCGCCGGGCTCGGTGAGACGGACAGGCCCCACCCCCAAACCCCTCCCCTGAAGGGGAGCGGCTTTTATAAGCCGATCGTCACCACCAGCTTCCCGATCGCCTGCCGCGCCGCCATCTTCGCGATCGCCTTGCCGCCGTCCTCGAGCGCGAACGTCTCGGTCACGCGCGGCGCGATCGTGCCCGCTTCCCACAGCCGGAACAGATGCTCGACATGCGCCTGGTTGGCCTGCGGGTCGCGCGCGGCGAAGGCGCCCCAGAAGACGCCGCAGACGTCGCAGCTCTTGAGCAAAGTGAGGTTGAGCGGGAGTTTCGGGATGCCGGCGGGGAAGCCGACGACCAGATAGCGCCCTTCCCAGCCGATCGCACGCAGGGCGGGCTCGGCATAGTCGCCGCCGACCGGATCGTATATCACGTCGGTGCCCTTGGGACCGACCGCGGCCTTGAACGCCTCGCTCAGTGCCCTCGACTGCTCCTTGTCGAAGGGTGCACGCGGATAGACGAGCGTTTCGTCGGCGCCGGCAAAACGCGCGGCCTCGGCCTTTTCATCGGAGGAGACTGCGGCGACGACGCGCGCGCCGAACGCCTTGCCTAGCTCGATCGCCGCGAGGCCGACCCCGCCGGCCGCGCCGAGGATGAGCAGGGTCTCCCCGGCCTTCAGATGCCCACGGTCGAGCAATGCGTGGATCGTGGTCGCATAGGTGAGCAGCAGCGCCGCGCCTTCCTCGAAGCTGCGGCCTTCGGGGAGCGGATAAAGCCGAGCCGCGTCGGCCGCGACTTTCTCCGCCAGCCCACCATGCCCGATCACGCCGAGTACGCGGTCACCGGCGGCGAATTGCGTCACGCCCTCGCCCACTGCTTCGATCACACCGGCGATCTCGCCGCCGGGGGCGAACGGGCGCGGCGGCTTGAACTGGTATTTGTCCTCGATGATCAGCACGTCGGGATAGTTGATCGCGCAGGCCTTGATCGCGACCAGCACCTGGCCCTTGCCAGGTACCGGATCGGGCAGATCCGATATGCTTAGAGTTTCAGGTCCGCCCGGCGCCTGCGACAAGAGTGCCTTCATTGCCCGCTCCCACTGTGATCCAGGGACGCGAAGCAGCGGCACCGGATTCGTATTTCGAAATCTCGGTATCTTTTGCCAGTGTCATGCCGATCTCGTCCAGCCCTTCCAGCAGGCATTGCCGACGGAAGGCGTCGAGTTCGAAGGGGAAGCGGTCCTGAAAGGGGGTGGTGACGGTCATTGTCTCGAGATCGACAGTGACTTCGTCGTCGCGCGCGACTTCGACCAGCCGATCAATCGCTTCCTGGGGAAGGACAACCGCGACAATGCCGTTCTTGAAGGCATTGCCCGAGAAGATGTCCGAGAAGCTCGGTGCGATCACCGCCATGATGCCCATGTCCGCGAGCGCCCAGGCGGCGTGCTCGCGGCTCGATCCGCAGCCGAAATTGTCGCCCGCGATGAGGATCGGGCTGCCGGCATAGCGCGGATCGTCGAAGATGTTGTCGGGCTGCGCGCGCACCGTCTCGAACGCGCCCTGCCCCAGCCCCTCGCGCGTGGTGGTCTTGAGCCAATGCGCGGGGATGATGATGTCGGTGTCGATATTCTTGGCGCCCCACGGATAAGCGCGCCCCTCGACCTGGCGAACGGGCTCCATCAGAATATCTCCGGCTTTATCGGGGTGCGGATGCGTCCGTCGGAGGCGTCTGGGCCTTGAGCCGGGTAGCATAGGCCGCGGCAAGGCCGCTCACGATGGTCGCCGCGATCAACGCGTACAGCGCATGCTTCATTGGACACTCCCCTACACATCCGCCGACATCAGCTCCCTGACATCGGTGAGGCGCCCCGTGACTGCCGCCGCCGCCGCCATGGCGGGGGAGAGCAGATGGGTTCGCGCGCCCGGACCCTGCCTTCCTACGAAGTTTCGATTCGAGGTGGAAGCACAACGTTCGCCAGGGGGAACCTTGTCCGGATTCATCGCGAGGCACATCGAGCAGCCGGGCTCGCGCCATTCGAAGCCCGCCTCGGTGAAGATGCGGTCGAGCCCCTCGGCCTCGGCCTGCAGCTTGACGAGGCCCGAGCCGGGGACGACCAGGGCCTGGCGGATGCGATCGGCGATATGGCGCCCCTTCACCACCGCGGCGGCGGCGCGCAGATCCTCGATGCGGCTGTTGGTGCAGCTGCCGATGAAGACATGCTCGATCGGGATGTCCTGCATCGCGGTGCCCGCAGCGAGGCCCATATAATCGAGCGACTTCTGCGCCGCGACGCGCTTCGAGGCATCGGCGAAGCTTTCCGGATCGGGGATCGCGCCGGTGATCGGGACGACGTCCTCGGGGCTGGTGCCCCAGGTGAGCGACGGTGCGATGGCGCTGGCGTGGAGGAGGACGGTCTTGTCGTAACGCGCGCCGGCGTCGGTCGGCAGCGTGCGCCAATAGGCGACGGCCTTGTCCCAATCCTCGCCCGAAGGCGCGAGCGGACGGCCCTTGAGATAGGCGAAGGTCGTCTCGTCGGGCGCGATCAGGCCCGAGCGCGCCCCGCCTTCGATCGACATGTTCGAGACGGTCAGGCGGCCTTCGACCGACATCGCGCGGATCACTTCGCCGGTGAATTCGATGACATAGCCGGTGCCGCCCGCCGCGCCGATCTTGCCGATGATCGCGAGGACGACGTCCTTGGGGCTGACCCCGAAACCGAGCGTGCCGTCGACGCGGATCTCCAGCGTCTTCGACTGCTGGAGCAGCAGGGTCTGCGTGGCGAGGACATGCTCGACCTCGGAGGTGCCGATGCCGAACGCCAGCGCGCCCAGCGCCCCGTGCGCCGAGGTGTGGCTGTCGCCGCAGACGAGCGTGGTTCCGGGGAGCGTGAAACCCTGTTCGGGGCCGACGACATGGACGATGCCCTGCCGCGCATCGAGCGCGTCGATATAGGGCACGCCGAATTCGGCGACGTTGGCACGCAGCGCGGAAAGCTGGCCCGCGCTCGCGGGGTCGGCGATCGGCAGCGCCTTGCCTGCGGCATCGACCCGCGGCGTGGTCGGCAGGTTGTGATCGGGTACCGCAAGGGTGAGATCGGGGCGGCGCACCGGCCGGCCGGCGGCGCGGAGGCCGGAGAATGCCTGCGGGCTGGTGACTTCGTGGACGAGATGCCGATCGATATAGATCAGGCAGGTGCCATCGTCGCGGCGCTCGACGACATGGTCGGCCCAGATCTTTTCATACAGCGTGCGCGGTTTGCTGGCCATGCGGGCGATCTAGTCCGATCTTGCGCCAGAGCAACCCGCAACGCAATTTTGCGACACGAAGTTCGCCTTCGTCACTCCTCCACCCCTAATCCGGCATTCGCCGGGATTAGGGCATCCTTACTGCGCCGGTGCCCGCTCCGCCTCGCCTTTCAGATAGGCCTGGATCGCGTCGATCTCCGGGTCTGTGAGCACGAAGAAGCTCTCACGCGCCACCACGCTCATCAAGCCGTGATCGGGCCTGGTGCCGACACCGGTGCGGAGCAGCTTCTTGAGCCGGGCGGGATCATAGGCCGCGACCATCGGCGCGAGCGCCGGAACCTTGGTAGTTCCGTCCTCCATCGTCCCGTCCTGATGGAGCTTGTGGCAGGCGAGGCATGAGAAATCGGCGATGTAGCGGCCCATATCGGCGGGGCGCGCGGGCTGCGACAGCTTCGCCGCGCTCGCCATGGCGGGGAGCTTGCCCGCGAGGATCAGCGCGCGACCGATCGGGCCATAGGACATCGTCGCCTGCGAATCCGCGGAGCTTTGTTTGAGCGTGCGGATCCATGCGATGACGCGGCCGACATCCTCGTCGGCAAGATGGCCGAGCGCATAGGTCGGCATGATGAACAGCGACGAGCCGTCCTTGTGGACGCCGTGCCGGATCGCGCGGACGAGCTCGGCATCGCTCATCGTCGCGGCCGCCCGCGCCAGCGGCGGCGGGGCGATCCGGCCGAGCATGGGATCCTCGAACAGCATCTTGCCCTCGCCATTGTCGCCGTGACAGTCGCGGCAATTGGCGATCCGCGCCACGCGCGCGCCTTCGGCGATCGCGGCGGCATCGGTCGGAATCGCGACTTCGCTCATCGGCACGGCGTGCCCCTTGCGGATCACCCATTCGGATCCGGCATAGACGACGACCAGCACGAGCAGGACGAGCGCGGCAAGCGCCGCCAGTCCGCGGATGATCCAGCGCATAATTCCCCCAGGCTCAATTACTTGTTACGTGGACAATGCACAGCGGCGCATCATCAGTTCAGAAAGCGGCCGAGACTTCCTTGGGCGAGACATAGAATGGATCATGCGCGAAAGGCAGCGAGTCACCAGCCTTCAACGCATCTAGCACTGACCGAAAATCCGTCTCGCAGCGGAAATCGAGGACTTGCTCTGCAAGCGTGGCGTCATAGACACGGCCGATCGACTTGGGCAGTTCCCAGCCTTTCGCCCCGTATAACGCAGGTGCATCGGGAAAATAGCGTGCGATTACTGTCATGGTGTCGTGCTTGAGCTCGTTGCATTCGCCACGCTTGAACGGAGTCGGGGCCGATATGATGAAGTTTCCGAAGCCGATGTCCGGCGCGCGATCCAGCGCGGCGATGTGCGCGCGGGCGGCATCCTCCACGGTCAGCCGGCGGTGGAGCAGTTCATTGGCCTTCATATTCTCGCCGGACAAAGCGCGGTGGGTATCGTCCTCCTCGGGGAAGAAGCGACTGGTGCGCAGCACGATTGTGTTGAGGCCATGCTCCAGATGCGCGAGCCGGCAGAGTTGCTCGGCGGCGAGCTTGGTGACGCCATAGATGTTGCGCGGCTCGAGCGGGCCACTGGTCTCGTCGAGCCACACCGCGTGATCGGCGATCTCGGCGCGGATCGCCTGGCTGATCATCAGCGACGTGGTCGAGGTGAAGACGAAGCGATCGTGCCCCGCCGCGGAGGCCGCCTCGAGCAGGTTGAGCGTGCCGGTGACGTTGACGTCAACGAACGCCTGCGCCGGATAGCGGACGATATCGGGCTTGTGGAGAGCACCGGCATGGATCACCGCCTCGATGGCGTGATCGGCGAAGACGCGGTCGATCAGTGTGCGATCGGCGACCGATCCGACCAGCCCGGCATCCGCGCCTGGCGCGATGTCGAGCCCGACCACCACATCGCCGCGAGCGCGGAGCATCGGCGCAAGGAAGCGGCCGAGCCAGCCGGAGGAGCCTGTCAAAAGGATATGCATGCGGGCCTTTTGCCGCATCGGTTATTCCGGCGAAAGCCGGGATCGCAGGCACCAGCGCGTGCCCGTCGCAAGAGATCCCGGCATTCGCCGGAATGACGGTTATACGAGCGCGGGCACCGGCGACGCCTCGGCTTCAGCAGGGTCGTGCGCATCGGCCCAGTCGGTTCGGCGCCCGAGCCAAGGGTTGAGGAACAGCACAGGCAGCTTGAAGAACAGCAGCTCCGAATGGATGAAGCTGTCGATCGCCCGCTCCCAATATTTCGGATCGCGTTTGCCATTGGCCTTGAGCCAGCCGTCATAGGGCGCCCAATGGCTCGGCTCGTCTTTCTCGATGATCCGGAAGATCTTCATCAGCACCTTGTCGCCGGTCACCAGCGGATGGCGCAGCAGGATGTCGACCTGGCGATAGCCGCGCTGCTCGGTCATCGAGATCACCCGGCAGAGCTTCTCGAACGCGTCGTCGCTGGCCGCGATCGCTGTGGTATCGAGTTCGTCGATCGTCCGGCGGAACATGATCTCGACGAAGCGATCGATATGGCCGCAGGTGCGATCGACTTCGAGCGGCATCTTGCCCTGCAACGCGAACCAGCGTTTGAACATCAGATAGTGCTTGCGCTCGTCAGCGCGGTGCTTCTCGATCGCAGCGATGAGCGCCTGATCGTCCGGTGTACGCGCACGCACTGCCTCGAGAACCCGATCGATACTCGTATAGCCGCGATGCTCGTTATAGATGTAGATCGAGCACAGAAGATCGAGGTAGCGGCGGCGGAACCAGCCCATGTGCGGAGGCTACGCCTCGGCGGATCGAGCGTCAAACCGCCTTTGTGCCGTCCCGCTCCGGCGCGACGCCCAATTCCTCGTCACCGGCGTCGTCCGCCGCGGCACCCTCGACTGTTGGGACGGCACCCTCCCCTGTGTTCGCCTCGGTGGCGGTGGCGGTATCGGTGGCAGCACCGTCATTCGGGTCGGGAGGATCAGCCGGAGCGGCGGCGTCGTCCACGATGGCCACTTTGTCCGCCGGCTTCCACAGCGGGTCGGGCGCGCGCGGGGCGTCCGCCTTGGCAATGGGGGTTTCCTGTCCCGCCGGCTCGGGCGTGCCGAACGCCGTCTCGTTGAGCAGCTTGGGCACCAGCCGCTCGAAGAAGCCGGCGAAGAAGCCGATCAGGAAGACGATGATGTCGTTATACGCGGCTTCGCGGCCCTCGATCGGCACGATCTGCTGCTGTGTGACGAACTTGACCGACACGAGGTCGGACGCGAGCAGGCAATATAGCACGCCGCCGGCAATCGCGCCGATCAGCATGCGGAGCATCACATCGACCTGGTTCTCGCGATTCTGTAGGTCGATCACCACTTCGCGACCTTTCAGTCCGATCGCGATCGAGAAAAACGCCCCGATCGAGCCTCCGGCTACCGCGCTCCACACGGCATCGACCGGCTCTCCGAAAGCGTGAATCCAGTCCAGCACCCCCGACGCAAGCAGCCCGGTTGCCGCCAGCAGGATCGCGACCATCAACAGCGCCCAGCGGATGTAGAGCGCGCGGGCGATCGAGGTGCGCTCCGCGATGATGTCGTTCTTGACCTGGGCGAGCAGCGTCTGCGCAGTCTCCAGCGTCTGCCCCGACTTGGGCGCAAGCGGGCTATCGGGTGTGCCCGCTTCGTCGAGCACCGTGATCAAGGCATCGGCCACTCGCCGGTCATAGCGGCACGCCCGCTTGAACTGCTCCGACTTGGACGGCTTGAGCCACCAGAGGCTGTCGCCTTCGCCGGTCTCGATCTCTTCCTCCGCGGATCCGCCATCGGGACGGATGCCCGCATGGCGCCAGCCGTCGATCAATCCGTTGATCTGCCCGCGCATCGGCGCGAGCGGACTGACGGCGCGGCGCTGCAGCGCCTTGACGTCGTCCATGTCGGCGTAATGGACGATCAGTCGATCGCGCGTACGATAGATCGCGTAGGTAGGCGGATTGTACGAATAGACCTTGATGATCGGGTCACCGGCAGGATCCCTGCGGTTCTTGACGATGTCCACGACATTCTTTGCGCACGACAGATCTTCCGCCATAGCGATGCCCCTCGCCCGTTCCGGATCGATGCTCCGCCCGGAAAGACGCCAGAATAGCTGACGCGAGGCTATACTATACCAGAATTGCAGCGCCGTTTAGTCACAAGATGATAGAATCAGGACACCAGCGCCGAATATCGGGCCGAAGTCTTTCACGCCACTTCCTCTTCGCTTACGCCCGGCGCCAGCTCGACGAGGCGGAACGGGCTGTCATGGTCGGCGCGCTGGAATACCGCGAGATCGGTGATGATCATGTCGACGACGTTCTTGCCGGTGAGCGGCAAGGTGCATTCGGGAATGAACTTGGGGTCGCCGTTCTTGCTGCTATGCTCCATCACCACGATGATCTTCTTGACCCCGGCGACGAGGTCCATCGCGCCTCCCATGCCCTTGATCATCTTGCCGGGGATCATCCAGTTGGCGATGTCGCCTTTCTCGCTCACTTCCATCGCGCCGAGCACGGTCAAGTCGATATGCCCGCCGCGGATCATCGCGAAGCTGTCCGCCGACGAGAAATAGACCGAACTGGGCAATTCGCTGATCGTCTGCTTGCCCGCGTTGATCAGATCGGGATCTTCCTCGCCCTCATAAGGGAAGGGGCCGATGCCGAGCATGCCGTTTTCCGACTGGAGCGTGACCTCAAGGCCCTGCGGGATGTGGTTGGCGACGAGCGTCGGGATGCCGATGCCGAGATTCACGTGATAACCTTCGCGCAGCTCCTGCGCGGCGCGCTTCGCGAGCAGATCGCGCACGCCTGAGCCCGCTTTCGCGACGGCGGCACCTTGCACGGTGCGGAACTCGATCC